>JAAUPO010000019.1 GCA_012033095.1 Synechococcaceae cyanobacterium RL_1_2
ATACTATAACAACGGTTTCAGCGATTAGATTAAATTATCAGAACAATAAAACGGCTTTTTCTACATAATGACTTCCGTATCAATGGCAAAATCATTGGAAAGGCTTATTTTCGTGAGTCAAATAATTGTGAGGACAATATTCCATCTTTATTCTCAACACAAATCAAATACTACAGTTGTGGTTATACCAGGTTTTGATGCCTGTTGTCCCCTTTTAAGGACGATGACAATACAGTAGATTGCACTATCATTAGATACACAATAATCTAGCCAGGGTAAAGGGTTTAGCCCATAAAAGTGTTTCGATATTGATAAAGACCGCTATATATCCATATTAAGAAAGTGATTATTCAAAATAAAATAAACCGTTAAATTTGAGCTTTGGCTTTAGTGGGACTATGTTTAGCAATAATTTCCTGGATGGAGCCTAAAAATTGTTGCTCTACGTAGGGTTTACTGAAGTAAGCGGTGGCCCCTAGTTGGGTAGCAAGGCGGCGATGTTTATCGTTACTGCGGGAGGTCAACATCGCAACCGGAATGGTTTTAATGGTTTTATCCTTGCGTTTTTGACCCAGGAATTCAAACCCGTTCATATTGGGCATTTCCACATCACAGATCACCATTTCCACATGGGCGGTTTGATGTAATTTTTCTAGGGCCTCCTTACCATCTTTGGCTTGTACTACCCGGTAACCCGCTTTTTGCAGGGTAAAGGCGAGGGTTTTGCGAAGGGCGGCGGAGTCATCTACCACTAACACCGTCGGGATTTGGCCGGCTTTGGGAGCAGCTTGGGGTTGGGTGGGAGTTGCTTGATCCGTGGTACTACGACTTAATTTAACTTTGGGTTCGAAGTTAGCTCCTAAAGCTTGTTCGAGTAAAGTAACCCCTTCAATCACTGGAATTAGGGTGCCATCCCCTAAAATGGTACAGCCATACATATAACTGGGAGGGGCGATCGCGGGATCAAAGGGTTTAATTACTAACTCTTGCTCGGTTACTAAGCGTTCTACTTCTAATGCAAATACCTGATCTTCCCGTTTTAAAATCAAAACAGGTAACTCCCAGCCTACTGGGGTACTGACCGCCGCAATTTGATCGATGCTGGAACTCTCTGGCAAAGCGCAATTATACTGGAGCATACTTTCAACGGAGTGGATCGGCACAATTTGATCCCGCCAGGTGAGGAACTTTTGGCCGGCGGAGGTTTTGATGCGATCGGGTCGGGGAATGATAATTTCTTCAATGCCATCGGAGGCAATCCCCAGGGCTGTAGTGCCGATCGCGAACACTAAAATCTTAGTAATACTCAACGTTAGGGGTAACTTCATGGTAAAAGTTGTACCCTTATTTTCGATGGAACTAACGCTCACAGAACCTTTGAGGGTTTCTAATTGGGAGCGCACCACATCTAAACCTACCCCTCGACCGGACAGATCACTCACCTTCTCCGCCGTGGAAAATCCTGGTTCAAAGATAAAATTGACCAATTCTTCTGGGGTGATGGAGCTTAATTGTTCTTGGCGCAACAGCCCCCGCTCTACTACTTTTTGCGCTAAGCGATCGTAGTTAATGCCCCCCCCATCATCTTTAATTTCGATGAGGGTTTGACTACCCTGGTGAAAAGCCCTAATTTCGATGTTGCCTTTTTTGAGTTTGCCCGCTGCCACCCTAGTTTGCCCATCCTCTAACCCGTGATCAAAGGCATTGCGCAACAGATGGAGCAGGGGATCATACAATTTTTCTAGCACCGCTTTATCCACTAACACGCCAGTACCACTCAGTTTTAACTCCGCCGGTTTATCATAACGGTTGGATAGATCCCGCAGCACCCTAGGGAATCGTTTGAGAATGTCCCCTAGGGGTAACATGCGAGACCACATTAACTCATCCCGCAAGCGATCGAGCATTTGTTTTTGGGACTCAATGGTGGTGTTAGATTGCCGGGCAAACAGGGTGACATCATCCACCGATTCTTCCAGGAGCATTAATTCCTCTAGCACCGATTGCATTTTCGTACTCAGAATGTTGTAACTATCCATTTCGAGGGAATCAAATTCCGCATCTAACCCGCCATAGTTGGTCTTACGATCGCTGATACTAGGGGCTGATGGTTGATTATTGGCCCCATTCCCATTACTGGGCCCCATGCGATCGGGGTTAATGATCAGTTGGTCTGAGATATCCTGTAATTGGGAAGCAATTTCTTGGAAATTGACAAAACGATTGAGTAGCTCCTTCACTTTGGTTTGTAACTGTTCATTTTGCAGGGCTAAACTATTACGGTTAATGGCTAACTCGCCCACCACATCGTTCATTTTCTCTAAGCGATCGAGGGGAACACGAATGGAAAGGGTACTTGGTTGGGTTGTCTGCCGTACTTTAGGTGTGGCCTTAATTTTTCCTTTTTGGGCCGGGGCTTTAGTTTTTCCTTCGACTTTAGTATCCTTAGCCACAAATTTACTGGTTCCATCACTGGGCAACCGATCAAAGGCTTTTTTGATATCAAGAATATTTTGTTCAAGGGGATCAAGGCTGGAGGAAGATTCCACTCCGCTGACGGTGGAGGGGGGTTGGTTCTCTGTGGGTGGCACGGCCGCTGAGGTTATTTCGGCTGGGGCAACCGGCAGTTGGTCTTCAGTTCCAGCACTAGAATCCTGGGATGGGCCAAAGGCCTGGCTTAACACATCTCCCAAAGTACCTTCAGGAACGGAGGCAGCCAGAGGTTCATTGCTAGCAGTAGAAGTAGTGGGTGGTTGCCCTGGTAGCGGTGTTGGGGATGGGGTTGGAGTTACCTCTTCAGCAAAGGCTTCATTAAATAAATCTATGACTAACTCATCATTATTATTATTTTGGCCTTGGGCCGACAGGGGTAGATTGGGAATGGTGTCTGGGGTTGGTTGATTGTCTGGTAGGGAAAAATCAGGCACTCCTTTGGCTAAATCCATTGCTTGGGCCAGGAGCTCATCCATGGTGGTTGCCGCGAGTCGCAGGGTCTGATTCCTCCGCTCCAAATAGATCATTAGGGGTAATGTCTTGTTCCCAGGATTGCTCTTGTGGAATGGTGGCATCAACAAAAGCTTCATCTAAATCCGGCCAATCAACTTCGTCGGATTGAACTTGGTCAAAGGTTTGATCGAGGGATAGCTCCTCCGTGGTGGGCCCAAACATATCATCGGCCATGACCGCAAAATATCTTGTTCTTGGGATTCATCGGTTTCTGGCGCATTGACGCTAAACAGTTCTTGGCCCGCTTCCCCATCCATTCCCCCGGTAATGGCATCAAAATCAATGGATAATTCCTCCCCAGTAGCTTCAGCTTCATCCGCTATTACCCCAAAGTCTAGCTCCGGTGCCCATGGCTCTCCTTCTGTTGGGAAGAACAATTGATCCAGGTTAGATGGCTCGGGTGGCTCGGGTGTTTCTGATTTGGCAGATGGGCTAGCTTGGATAACGGTGGTGGTTAAGGCCACTAACCCAGGGGAAGGACTACCCCCAGATTCCCGATCGCCTTGTTCTAGCACAAGTTTACTCGCCGCACTAAAATCCTTAAACGCTAGATCGGCAATGATGGGCAATTGATCCGGATTTGCCGCGATCGCTTGGGTTACAGTTGCTACGATTTCCCCAAAACCTGGCAAATTCAAAATTTCTGCTAAACCACTAAACACTTCCATTTGGCCCGCTAGTTCTGGGGCTAGGTCATAATCAGCGGGATTGCTGGCCATCGCTTCAATCTGGGCAATGCCTTCGGCCACATCCACTTCAAAAATAGAAGAAACAATATCTACCCCTAGATCCTCAGATGAGGGTAAATAGTCATCCGCTGCATACAGATCATCCCCTAAAATTTCTTCAATTTCTTGGATCACCTTCAACGCATCCCCATAGGCCCGTTGTCCGTCAAAGTGTCCCCGTTGTAATTGATCCATCAAAGGATTTTTTAAGCGATCGTAGCTATCTAGTAATAAGCGATCGAGGCGGCGATCGATGGCAATATTTTCATTGAATAGGGCTTTAAATATATCCTCTAAGCGATGGGCAATTTCCTTGATGGAATTGAGCCCCACACTAGCGGCTCCCCCCTTGATGGAATGGGCAGCCCGCATGATTTCATGGACTAGGGCCGAGGTACGTTCATTCCGCAGCTTTAACAGGCCTTCTTCCATGGTGTGCAGTAATTCCGGTACTTCTTCAATGAAGAACTGATATGCTTCATCGGTGCGCACATCATCGGTCAGATCAATTTCCCGTTCCTCGCCCCGTTGCCTGGGTGGGTTAGCGGGCTCAGGTTCCGAGGATGCCATCATGTCGTCGATGCTTTCCCCGTCATCTAAGGACAGTGCTGGTAATTCCTCCCCTAAATCGATGGACTCTAGATCTGCATCACCAAAAATATTGCCATCCAAATCTCCACTTTCTAGATCAAAGTCAAGGGTAGCCATGGCATCCGCTGCGGTTTCCCCATCAAAACTTGATCCTTGCTCTAGGGCCATACCATCGTTAGCTAAGCTCTCTAGGTCAAAGTCCTGCTCAAAATCGATGGGCCCCAATTCCGCAGTTAAATCCTGGTCTAGGTGCGGGGCTTCGCCCCCAAACAGTAGATCTGCATCAATGGCTAGATCATCAATCCCTAATTCATTAATGCCAGGATCAAGATCGGCTTGGTTACCGGTGGGGATCGGTAAAGAATCCTGAAATAAATCTCCTAAATCTTCTGGCCCGTCGGGGGCAAAATCAAGCCCCGTATTAACCTCCCCAAACAGATCCTCTCCTACCAAATCGTTCTGATTGTCCCTATCCCCAGCCCAGCCGTTGTTAGGTAACTCTATTACCGTATCGGCTTCGGCAAAGGATTCTAAATTTAATTGATCATTTAATAATTGATCATTTAATTGATCATTGTTACTAAACAGATCGTTTCCAAAAATATCCGCTCCATACTCAATCATGGTTTCGTCCTCAGCATCGGCCGCGCCATGTTCAATGGCGGTATCAACATCGCTAAATAGATCCGATGACGCAGCCATGGCTTCGATCGAGGCGAGGGTTTGATCTAAGTCCCCTTGCTGGAAGTCTTCCGCCATTGGGAAATCTAGGGCTAAATCGAAACCGTCTTGATCTACTAAATTGTCCTGATCCTCAAACAAGTCCCCTGGGGATAATGCTTGGTGGGGTTGGGTCAATGCGATTAACTCCGCCGATGGTTCCCCCCCCCGATCGCGATCGCCGGCCATCACTTGGCCATGGGCTGCGGTCAAGTTTGCGAGGGCAACGGAGGCAATCCCTTCTAATTGTTGGGGATTAGTTTCGATCGCTTTAATCACGGTGGCGGTTATTTCACCAAAGCCAGGGAGGTTAAGTAACTCAGCAAATCCGCCAAATACCTCCATTTGGGCCAACAGTTCATCGGCAAAACTATCCGGTTTGTCATCAATTAACTGCTGAATTTTCTCTAAACTTTCCACCACATCCACATCAAAAATGGAAGACACAATATCAATCCCTAGATCTTCGGAGGAGGGGATATAGTCATCGGCTTCGGTGAGGGCGGAACCTAGGCGAGCTTCAATTTTTTCAATGATGGTTAATGCTTTGGTGAGGGCTTGTTCCCCATCAAAAGATCCCATCTGCATTTGCTGTTCTAGGGGCTCCCGCAGACAATCAAAGGCCTCCAACATCCAAGTTTCCATCGTCCCATCAATTTCCACCTCTTCGTTAAATAGGGCTTTAAAAATATCCTCTAGGCGGTGGGCAATATCCCGAATGGGGCCTAATCCCACACTGGCTGCTCCCCTTTGATGGAATGGGCCGATCGCATAATTTCATGGACAAGGTTAGTACTGCGCTCATCCCGAATAGTTAATAGGCCCTGTTCAATGTTGTGTAATAGTTCGGGAACTTCTTCAATAAAAAAGCGATAGGCATGGTCATTGGGATCGATCATCGAGAAAGACGACTCCACATTATCAATATCAATTTCGTCATCATTACTTACTTCTTCTCCAAATAGATCCATGTCCCCTAGTTCTGGAGGTAAATCTAAATTGCTTTCAAAACTTAATTCTTCTAGGGCTAATTCGTTGGCCGTTGGTTGAGCCGATGCCGTTGCCTCTGGCTGGAACATGGGAGCCTCTAAGCTCCAGTTTTGCAGATCTAGGATTTCTTCTTCTCCTAAATCCATGGTGGCTAGGTTCAACTCCTCTCCAAAATCAAAAGTTTCACCAGTTTCATCGGTTTCATCCCTAACCTCACCGTCTTGGTGATGGTAGGCTGCTGCTGCATCCATCGCCAACCATTGCAGTAATTCAGGGGATGGCTCACCCCCTGAAACGCGATCACCGGCTAAAACCTGGGCCCTGGCTTTGTCAAAGTCGGCCACCGCAATTTTGGTAATGGCAAGGGCGTGGGCAGGATGTTTATCTAAAACTTTATGGATGGTCTGGGCTAAATGACTAAACCCAGGTAAATTGAGCATTTCCCCAAAACCGGAAAACACCTCAGCACAGGCCCGTAATTCCCCGGCAATCTGCTGTTCTTGGGGATTCGCGATCGCCATTTTTAACCGTTCAATTTCCTGGGCCACATCCACTTCAAAAATAGATGACACCACATCTACCCCCATATCCCCTGAGGAGGGTAAATAATCTTCTGTCTCGGCGATCGCATCCCCTAACTGATGTTCTAGTTTTCAATGACCTCCAGGGCCCGCCGGAGGGCATACTCCTCATCAAAATAGCCCCGTTCAATTTGATCCATCAGGGGATAACGAATGCGATCGTAGGCTTTGAGCAGTAAGGTTTCCATGGAGCGATCGATGGTAACCGTTTTGCTAAAGAGGGCCTTAAAAATATCCTCTAGGCGATGGGCAATATCCTTAATTACCTCCAATCCCACACTAGCGGCTCCCCCCTTGAGGGAATGGGCCGCTCGCATAATATCGTGGATCACCGATGTTTCTTTATTGTTACGTAGAGTTAAGATGCCATCTTCAATGGATTGGAGTAACTCCGGAGCTTCCTCTACGAAGAAACGATAAGCCTGGTCGCGCACATCAGAGTCGGTAGCCATGGGAAATTAGGGGGATGGGGGTTTAGAAACTAGGGTAATTAATTAACCCAGGGCTCTGTCAAGGTGAATTTTAGCAAATGCTTCATAACCAAGAACCCAAAGGTAATTTAAGGGTGGTTCCCCCTGGGCTAGGGTGGGGGAACGATCAAGGGCTGAGTTATTCAACTTTAAACTGGCCTACCTCCCGTTGAAGGTCTTCTGCTACCAACAATAACTGTTCAAAGGAGTTAGAGACATTATTGGCATCCGCAGAGGTCTTTTGAGCGATCGCGGCGATTCCGGTCATGGATTGGGTTACCGCCTCCGAGTCTTGGGTTTGAGCCACTGTGGCTTGGGCGATGGATTGTACAATTTGGCTAATTTGATTACTCACCGCCGAAATTTGGTTAAGGTTGGAGCGGGTTTCATCCACTAAGCGCGTCCCCACAACTACCTGTTCTGTACCGGATTCCATCGCTGCGACCACCTCGTTGGTTTCCCCTTGGATGTCCGCCACCAGTTTTTCGATCTCCGCCGTTGCTTCCGCTGATTGACGGGCGAGCGATCGTACCTCATCCGCAACCACCGCGAAGCCTCGACCTTCTTCCCCTGCCCTGGCTGCCTCAATGGAAGCGTTTAATGCTAGCAGGTTAGTTTGGGCGGCAAAGTCTCCGATCAGGTTTACTACCTTAGAAATTTTCTGGGATGATTCCCCTAATCGTTTTACTTTTTTCGCGGTTTCCGCCACCGTTTCCCGAATGGAGAGAATGCCATCTACCGTACGGTTCATGGCATCATCCCCAGATTTAACAGTGCTGGTGGCTTGTACCACCGCTTCCTCCGCTTGGCGGGCATTGGCGGCCACCACCCGAATGGAGTTACTCATGGCCTGTACCCTAGCTAAGGCAGCGGAAATCTCTTCGTTTTGTTTTAATGCCGCCCCGGATAAGCTTCTGACCGATTCTTGGTTTTGGCTGGTGGAGGTGGTCATTTGTTCGGCGGCCTGTTTCACCTGGGTTACAATTTTCCGCAAACTGTTAATGGTGGCGTTGTAGGAGTCCGCGATCGTCCCCACTTCATCCTCGGTTACCTTGGCTCGAATGGTTAAGTCCCCTTGGCTCACGGGATCCACTTGCATCAGTAGCTCTAAGGCTCGTTTTTGGAGATTTTCTTTTAACTCCTGTTGTTCCTTCGCCAACCCCTGGGCTTGGGCGGTGGTTTCTTCAATTTGATTGATGAACGTTACCCGCGCTAGGGGAATACTGATTTGGAATGCCACCTGCTTCATGATGTCCACTTCCCATTCCTGCCAGTAATGGACTTCGGTACAATCGTGGGCAATCAAGAGGCCGTAAAGGGTACCTTCGTTCACGATGGGCACTACTAAGTTAGCTTTAATGGTTAAGCTATCCATTAATTTTTAAGTGATCGGGGTGGAAACCGGCGTTATACACATCGGGGGTCGGTACAATCCGATCCTTCAGATAGGCTTCAATTAACTCCTGGGGAATGCAGGCATCGTTGATTTCTCGGTTCAGGGCTTGGGGAAAACCGGGCAATACGGATTCACTTTCAATATAACCACTCCAGTCTTCCCGGAAGCTATAGATCACCACGCGATCGACATCTAATAAATCCCTAGCCCCTTGCACCGCAAGATTAAAGATCTCCGTCAGATCCTTGTTGGTTTTTGCTTCCTTGGTGGTCAAAGCGGCCAGTAAACTAGCGCGGCGGGCGGAAAAGGCTTGTTCTTGGACGTAACTAACCCGACTGGTGGGAATACTTAATTGGAAGGCAAATTTTTTCATCAGATCAATTTCGGTCTGTTGCCACTCATGTTGCTCTCGACAATAGTGGGCGATGAGCAAACCAAATAAATCTTCCCCACGTACCACCGGCACCACCAGGTTGGATTTAATTTCTAAGCGGGTTAGTAACGCTACGTGATCAGGGTGGTAATTTGCCCCATACACATCGGTGGTGGGTACAATCCGATTATTTTTATAGAGTCTGATCAATTCTGGGGAAATACAGGGGTCTTTGATCTCATCGTTGAGGGCCTTCGGAAAACCGGGTAAAACATTTTCGGCGACGATTTTACCGCTACGATCGGGGTAAATCCGGTAAAGTACTACGCGATCGGCTTTTAACTTAGTTCGAACTACCGAGGTTACTTGATCAAATACTGGCTGTAAATCTTTGTAGGTACGAGCTTCTGTCCCTACAATATCCGCTAATAGTTGAGCTTCGCTAAATACTTGCTCTTGTTTTTCCATGTAATCCACCCGACTAATGGGTAAACTTAATTGGAAAGCGTATTGTTGCATTTTCTCAATTTCCCATTGTTGCCAATCGTGGAAATCTTGGCAATGGTGGGCCACCAGGATGCCGAAGAGATCTTTATTGCGCAGAATCGGCACCACTAAGTTTGCTTTTACTTCTAGACCTTCCAATAGGGCCATATGTTTAGGATGGTAGCCGGTTTCAAATACATTTCTGGTGGGCACTACCCGACCATTGCGGTATTGATCAAGAATTTCTTGGGAAATACAAGCGTCATTAATTTCTCGATCGAGGGCCCGGGTAAAACCACTAATCACTGATTCGGAAATAATCTTCCCGCTCCAGTCCGGGTTAAAGCGGTAAATGACTAAGCGATCGGCTTTTAGTTCCTGGCGGAGGGTTTCCACTACTCTGTTTAAAATGGGTTGGAGTTCCTCAATGGATTGGGCCGTTGCGCCAGTTACTTCCGTATAAAGTTGATTTTGTTGTTGGGCTTGTTGTTGCTCTGTCCTTAGTTCCTGTAAATGGACGGCAATTTCGTTAAGATTGTAGTTGAGTATATCTACTTCCTCGTTGCCCGTGATGCTTAAGTCCACATTGGCCAATTGACCTTCCTTAATTTTTTCAGCGGTGAGGCGGGCATCCCGTAAAAAGCGATTAACACTACTACTGCCCCGCTTGCTGGTACTGCCTCCGCCTTTACCCACTAAGGAGGTGGCCCCTAATCCCCCTAGCAGGGCTAGGGCCGCTGTCCCTAAGCCGAGGGCTGCGGTTTGACTACCACCGTTTTGGGTAAGGGTTTCTTTGGGGGTACCCACCAAAATCCCCCAATTACGGCCATACTTTTGCAAGGATTGGTTGAGGACATAACCTAATATTTGACCATTGCCATCAGGAATAGCGATCGGGGTGGTACTGGCTTCTCCGGCTGATGCTAAAGCTGGAAATTGGGCAGCTACAGCTTGACCTGTTCCTTGGCCTAAAAAGATTTGCCCTTGCTCGGTCAGGGCGTAGGTGGGGGTATTTGCAAAAATAGCTTGGAGGGATTGCACATTAAAAGTGGCTTTGATTACGGCCACAATTTGTCCATCCTGTTCCATGGGGGTTGCAATGGTAATATTGCCATCCCCATCGGGAGCCGTCATGATACTCTGCTTCGTGGTGAGCACCGATTGAAAATAGGGTTGATCTTTAATGGTGGTGGTAGCAGTTTGGCTGGCTTTAGCTAACACATTCCCCGCATTATTACCCTGGGCAAAAAAGACCCCAATATCTCGATAAATTTGGTTGACCGGCTAAAAAGCGATCGAGGGTGTAATTTTTGACACTACTCGCGACCCCAGCATTAATAAATATCTCCGAGCTAGCTAGGGATTCTAAATCCTTCACCCGTTCGTCCATAAATAAGCCTAATTGCTGATCTGCGGATTGTACTATTTGTTGTTGAGTGGTGGTGATTTTTGCGTTAGTTGCTTGCCCGATCGCCCAATAACCTAATCCCCCCACCGCTACTGCCGGAATTACCCCCAACAACGCAGCGATCATTTTTGTTGATAAATTTGTTGATAAATTTGTTGATAGATTGTTATTACTATTATTGCCATGGCCACTGGTGGGAGCTTCCTGATCGATCGCGCCATAGGGTTCATTGCCAAAGGTATTCGTAGGTATGGGGTTTACCGCTGGAAGAGGAGTTGGGATTGCCTTGTTTACCAGGGGTGGCATAACGGCAGCCGCTGGTACGTTAGTCCCGTTGGGGTTAACCGAAGTCGCCGCTACGACCGATGGAGGCTCAATCGAAGGAGCTGGGGCTTGGAAGGCATTTTCCCCTACTTCTGCCTCCTGCTCAAAAACTGAAGCTGCCTGGTTACGATTAACCACAGGCACAGTCTCTGCTGGATTATGAAGGGAAGGTAAATCATTTAAATCAAAACTAGCCATATCTTGATAGGAATCATCACCCCCGTTGAGAAAACTTGGTGCATCAACTAAATAGCCATTGCCATTTTGATTGGGGTTATTGTCAGAATTCTTAGCAGGGGATGTAGTCATAATTGCTGATCCTTATAAAACAGATTGATATAAATGGGGGAGTCAATGGGGAATGCAAATGCCGAAAATAAATCGATCTATGTACTTCACTTAAATCATGTTGTTAGCTATCCTCAGCACAGCTAATGGATGGACATGGACATTAATGCACAGGGTAGAAAGGGAAAAATAAAATGCAATCAATATAAATTATAAATTTAGAAATAAAGAGATACATCAAGTATGGATATACGACAATATTGAGCATACTTAAGGTCGATAACCAGGGGCTAAATGGGTTTTCTCCGCTGGGTCAAGATCAAGGCCGCATCTGGAGCAATTTTCCGATTTCCTATCTATTTTAAACAACGTGATGGATGGCTAATCATTATGATGGGGGAAATCAGACCCATGGATCGGGTTAAGGGTTTCTAAATTAAGGCCCATCGGACTGGGGCATGGTTGACATAATTGACTCACCATCAAATATAACCATAATGTCTCCTTCTGGTTTGATTAAATATCCTTGTAAAAATGGTAAAAACCCAGGATTTACCCCCGTGCTAGGGGGTGTTTGAATATCGCTGCTATAGCACCATTCAATTTCCTCGACGCGATCGACCACCAGACCTAAGGTTTTATAGCTAAAATCATTCCCCATGGTGGTGGTAGCCGAGTCTTCTGATTTTAGTACCACAACGTTGTAGGTATTATTCAGGCTAAGGGATTCTGATTTGGCCCCTAATCCCACTAGGTCTCCCGTATCCACTAACCACAAAATTTTTCCCCGCCAGTTATATACTCCCATCACCCAGGAAGGAAGTTCAGGAATGGGAATCACTTGATTAAAAGGAACCGTAATAACCTCTATGAGCTGGGTAATGGGTACTAAAATCGTGGTTTCAGGGAGCAGATGAAACTTTAAAAACTCTTGACGCTCACTATCTGTATCTCTGGAATAGGGTGGGGAAACCATGGGCGTAGGTTAAGTTAATTCTGATCGATCAATTAGCAATGTAGCCAGTAGAGCACGAAGGGGAGATAGTTAAACCCTAACTTTATCTACTTATGATTAGTAAGGGATCCGTATCTTTATAATTGTAATTTAATGACTTTCCCTGCCCCAATTACATGACAATATCTTTACAACAACCCATGGTTTGGAGAGATGGCCATGAGCGATTTAAGACCAGAATGGGCAAAAATTGAACAGGAATTACAACAAATCTGGGGATACGACAGCCTCAGAACTCCCCAGGGGGAAGTGATCCAGTCCTTATTAGCCAAGGAAGATAGCTTAATTGTCTTACCCACCGGAGCTGGCA
>JAAUPO010000327.1 GCA_012033095.1 Synechococcaceae cyanobacterium RL_1_2
AAGCATTGAACCGATTTTGACAACAGTAGCGGCAAAACCCTATCTGAGCAAGCTTTTTAAGGATATATCCTCCCCTTAGAAACCATTGCCGATGATTGAAATCCCCATGGATCGGACTACTTCGATTAGATAATTTATGCAAGTAGATATAGTCAATTTAATTAAGTATGGGATGATTGGTGAATACAATACAATACTTTTCGCTCTATTTATTTCCCGTAGTTATTCAAAAAGAATATAATTTATGCAAGTTTATGCAAGGGCCCCAAAGATCTAGAAATAATGTTTTAAAATGGCGAAGGCGAAAATGCGACTAATTACCTAGAGGAAATCCCTTGAAGTTTTCGATTTGTATCCCTAATTTTAACTATGGAGCCTATATCGGCAAAACAATTCAGAGCGTATTAGAGCAAAGCTATCAAAATTTTGAAATTTTGGTCTCTGATAATCAAAGTAACGATGATTCGGTGGCTGTGGTCAAAGCCTACTCCGACGATCGCGTTCAGTTACGCATTAATAACAATAATGTCGGTTTTGCGGGTAATCTCCTCAAAGCAGCAGCCATGGCAACGGGGGAATATATGATTATGCTCTCCTCCGATGACATGATGTTACCGTCCGCCTTAGAGCATTACCATCGCCTGCTGTCCCATTTTTCGCCGTCCCAAGCCCAACGGATGATCGTCACCAGTCGGGTGAATGTGGTGAATAGTCAAGGGGAAAAAGTTGGGGAACAGGGGATGGATCAGAAGCTATGGCATCAAGGAAGTAAAGATCCGGAACTAACAGCTTTAATCGGCTACGATGTTTACGCCATCGATGGACGACCCTATTACGCCAATCCCTATTGATGATGCGCAATCCTTTTCCTTTTCTTTCTACCATGTACCCGAAGGTACTCCACGATCGCGTAGAAAGTTATTACCATGGCCACTTGATCAATCCAGATAAACCCTTTGCCTGGGAACTTTTGAGGTTAGCAGATCGAGCCTATTTTATTGATTACCCCCTATTTGCCTACCGAGAACATAACCAAAATCAAGGTTCCCAACAGGCAAAAATGGGAGCCCTCAAGCACCAAGTGGATGAATATACCGCCACTCTCAACGTTTCTGAACAAATGCTCAAGCAAGTAAACCTCGATCGCGAAGATTTAATTCAAGCTTTTATTGAACAAGATATCGCTCTACGGGGATTAAAAATGCTATCGGAAGGAAATTCCCTCTTAGCAAAACGGACTTTGTTATTTGGTAGGGCCACCTATCCCCAATTTATTAACCGTAATTTTAAAATATGGGGTTTAAGAATATTATTAAGTTTAGGCTTTATTGGGGAATTAATCGCTAAAGCCTCGTACCGAACTGCTGTAAATAAATGGCAGCAAAAACAACATTAATTGTAATTAAATTCTAGTTTAAAACTAATCCAAATCTAACTAAATTGATGATTATGGCGGGTCTAAAAAAACATCAAGTTTTAAGGAGCAAACAATGTTCTTGATATGTTTGAGATCCCCTATACTTCTGGCCTCTACACCTTTATGGATTATGGGCTTAGGGGCTGTTTGTAAAGCTTCCCTTGTCCCCTATGCTGGGGGAAATTACCTAGATTTTAACCAATGAAGTCCTGCAAATTGGGGGATTTAGGGGGTAAATTAACAACATTTGATACTTTCAAAACGTTCTTAGGGGGAGTTAATTGTGTTAAATGCTAAGGACGAGAAGGGCGAACTAACGAAGATTCAACGCGATCGCGGCCAACCACCTTTGAACGATCACCTATTAAAGCTAGAGGGTAGATCTGGGTGTGAGCTTAGGGTTTTCAAAATCCATCAACAAATCATTGTTAGAAAAATGGCAGCTAATCCTGGTTATAATGGCCGGCTGCTTGCCCAAGCCCAAAAACAAACCCATTTTCATGGCCATAATTCCCTAACCCGATTTGATGCTCCTCAAGTATTAGATCAAGGCTTGATTAATGATTATCAATACTTCGATATGACATACATTCAAGGGGAAAAATTTAGTGATTTTTATGCCATGCCAATATCAATTTAATTGTCGATCTTAGCAATCAATTGATAAATTATTTGAATTTTTACCTTGATCAAGCCAACGCGATCGCTCCACCCTTGACTATTATTAAAAATAAATTAATTGCCCTACGTTCTCAATTAATTAATAACCACAAATTCAATCATCAATTAATCAATCAAGTTCTGCTTTTTTTAGAAGAAAATATTCCCCCATTTCCCTTAGTTAGCCATTGTTGCCATGGGGATTTAACCTTCTCAAATATGATTTTTACCAGAACAGGAAAAATTTATTTAATTGATTTTCTCGACTCTTTTATTGAATCCCCCCTAGTGGACTTAGTTAAGCTCAGGCAAGATACCCGTTTTTATTGGTCATTAACCATTGATACCCAATTAGAAAGCCACAAAGTATGTAAGGTAAAACAAGTGCTCACCTATATGGAACAACGGTTTAAAGCTTACCTCGATCGCCAACCTGCTCACCTACAAAGGTGGTACGACTATTTAGAAATATTTAACTTAGTGCGCATTATGCCCTACGTTAAACAGGAGCAAGAGATTCAGTTTCTTACGCTCCACCTTCAAGAATTATTGTTTTAGGTTTTTTACCGAAGTTTATCTATGGCCAGTTTGATTATGCCGATCGCGGGGCGATCGAGTAGATTTCCTAACCTTAGACCAAAATGGATGTTAACCCACCCATCGGGCAAGTTTATGGTCATTGAAGCAATGTTGGGGTTGGAACTAGAACAATTTAGTCATATTTATTTTGTCTGTTTACAAGAGCATCAAGAACGGTACCAATTTTTAAAGGGCCTGGAAGAAGAATTAGGGGATTTAGGCTTAGCTGCTAAAACACAGTTTATTTTTTTAGATCAACCCACCAAAGATCAACCCGCCACTGTTTACGCCGCCATCCAACAAGCCCAAATTACGGGGCCGTATTTTTATTAAGGACTCGGATAATTTTTTTGCCACCCCATTTCAACCGGGTAATTATATTTCCTTTAGCAATTTAAATGTCTGTGGCTTAATCCAACCCAAAAATAAGTCCTATATCATGATGAACCCCAACGGTTCCATCACTAATATTGTGGAAAAAGAAGTAATTAGCCCCTATTTTTGCGTGGGGGGTTATGGCTTTGAATCCGCAGAGTTGTTTGTCGCAGGAATAGAACAACTACCCCATGATAATGAGCATTATATTAGTAACGTTATTTTTCAATTGATGTTAGATGGGGCGTTATTTGTCGGCCAGACCGTTACCCGCTATCAAGATTGGGGAACCCTGGAGGATTGGGATCGGTTTCGTCGTAACTACGCCACTTTGTTTGTGGATATTGATGGCACCTTAGTCGAAAACTCCTCTTCCCACTTTCCCCCTTACATTGGTAATACCCCCGCGATCGCGGCCAATGTGGAGATCTTAAAAACCCTATATTTAACAGGTAATTTTCAAATTATTTTAACCACCTCAAGACCAGAAAAATACCGAGAACTAACCGTCAAACAAATGGCCGATGGTGGCATTAATTTTGACCATTTAATTATGGGTTTATACCACTGTAAACGCATCATTATCAATGACTACAGTAACTCTAATCCCTATAAAAGTTGTGATGCCATTAATCTACAAAGAAACTCCCCTGAGTTAAAAAATATGTTGAAAGAATCCTTGGGCATTGATTACAGTCAAATTCAAGAATAACCATCACCATTACTCTGTTGTGTTAAGGGGATGCCTGAAAAGTATCAAATGTTGTTGAGTTGCCGCCTAAATTTCCCAATTGGGGCGACTTCATTGGTCAAAATCTGGGTAATTTTCCCCGGAATGGGAGGCAAGGGGGGCTTCTCAAACATCCTCTAATTGGTTTAGGTTACAAAACCCGATCCCGCAGGGATCCATGATAGTCGCTCCTTATTAACCATTATGACGATGGTCTTAGAGGGGGACAAGCTACTTCTATCGTTTATATATAGTCTTTTTAAATAATTACGGGAAGCAAATAAAGCGAAAAGCATTCCACATCAAGACAAAACCATCCCATACTAAACTAAATTGACTATAACAACGGTTTCAGCGATTAAATTATCAGAACAATAA
>JAAUPO010000328.1 GCA_012033095.1 Synechococcaceae cyanobacterium RL_1_2
ATTGGGGAATTTAGGGGGCGACTCCACAACATTTGATACTTTTCAAACATGTTCTAAGAGCAAAGACAA
Organism: Synechococcaceae cyanobacterium RL_1_2; assembly: GCA_012033095.1. Classification (GTDB taxonomy): domain Bacteria; phylum Cyanobacteriota; class Cyanobacteriia; order Cyanobacteriales; family JAAUPO01; genus JAAUPO01. Next base: position 70 of record JAAUPO010000328.1, read on the forward strand.
AGAGCATAACTTTAAGCTCGAAGCCATTGGCTGTGAACCCATGAATCGATTTAGGTAAAAGATGAAACAAAGGATTTTGGGGTCTTGGCCATCAATAAATCCATCAATAAATCTGCTGTATCCTTACCTTTGTCTGATTTACCCGTGGATTAACCAATGTCATTTCTGAGGCCACATAAGCCCGCATAACCAATGCCGATCGCGTCCACACTGTCGTCAATGGGTAGGGTTTCTAAATTAAACAATTGTTGTAAGACGATCGCCACATCCTGTTTGGTCGCTTTACCGCTTCCTAGATGGCATTTCCAACTAGATTGATGTAAAAAAATGGGTTGTACCTTCCCATCCCGATGGCACACGAGATTAATCACCCCTAAGGCCTGCATCACTCCTCCCGCTGCTTTAATTTGGCGACTAAAAAAGGGCATTTCAATGGCGATCTCCGTTGGGTTAAATTCCTGAATTAATTCCTTGAGATCCCGTTCAATTTCCCATAGTCTTTCCCCAGTGGGGAGGTGTTTTTCCGTTTCAATGGTGCCAAAGTCTAGTAGTTTGGGGGTTATCGGCCCGCGATCGAGTAATAAAGCCCAGCCAATAATGGCTAAACCGGGATCAATCCCTAACCAAATATGGGGATTTGGGGTTATGGCTGGATTGATCATGACCGAAATTACACTAAGGTTTCTAAGAGGGTACGTAGCTTTAACTCCACTTCCGCAAATTCCTGATCCGCATCGGAGCCTTCCACCACCCCGGCACCAGCATAGAGACGGGCATGGTTCCCTTCAATTAAGGCCGACCGAATACCCACCACAAACTCGCTATTGCCATGGGCATCAACCCACCCAAGGGGAGCCGCATATAATAAGCGATCGAAGGGTTCATAATGTTTTAATTCATGGACGACCAAATCCCTGGGCATCCCAGCCATAGCGGGGGTAGGATGGAGTTGGGCGAGCACGTCTAGGGGGTGAACATTGACCCCTAGGTTTGACTTGATCGGAGTCCAAAGATGTTGAATGTTGGTCAGTTGTTGTAAAGCCAAGCTGCGGGGAAATTGGGGTTTTAATCCTAGTTGTTGTAAACAATCCACAATAAACTCCACCACCACTTGATGTTCATGGCGTTCTTTCTGACCCTGGAGTAATTGATGGGCTAATAATAAATCCTTGGCTTGGGTTTCTCCTCTGGGGGCAGAACCGGCGATCGCTTCAGTACTTAATTGACGATCGCTGGTTTTTAGTAATACTTCCGGACTGGCTCCCAAAAAAGTGGCCCCCTCCGGTTGTTGGCTCGCAAAAATATAGCATTTAGGATAGGCGCGCCGTAATATTTGTAAAGAAGGGGCAATCTGGAAAGGGGTAGGACATTCCACATCAATGGCATTGGCCAATACAATTTTTCTAGTTTATGCTGGCGAATGGTTTCCACCGCCCGCCGAACCCCCTCCCGATATTGGTGGGGGCTAAGGACGTAGGATTTGACAAAGTCTTGCTGGCAGATGGATTTAAACGGTACAATGCCCGCCTCAGACCAACGATAGAGGTCATACACTAATCGTTCGATTTTTTCCCGCATGAAGCCAAGGCCCCGACTGGTGGTCACTTGGGTTACGAGCAAATTGACGGTTAATCGACATTGGTGATGGTTTCTTTGTAAATGCCAATGGGGCAACACAATTAAACCATCGGCAAAAACGTTATTACGCCACAGTTGGGGGACGGGATGATCACAAAACGTAAAATTACAGAAAAAGTGAGGCCCTTTTAATTCGCTCTCGTCGGCGGCGATCGTCAAGGTATGGGCTTGGCAATGATCAATAAATCCATGGGCTTGCTTAAATCGGTCTTGACCTGAACAAACTTGGCGGTCTAGCTGGCCACAGCCTAGGGTCGATACTTTATTTTTACTATTTTCTAGGAAAAATGAATATTCCTGTTGGGTTTTCAGGTGGTGCAAAATCCCTAAGGGGTCCACATCCTTAATGGCTAACCCTAAACTAATAAATTCGTAATTATGGCCAGGGTAAAGCGATCGGGGCAGAATTTCTTCTAAGCGTAAAAGTTGATTCTGGAGGGATGGCCCTGATGGTGGTGGAGAAAGATTAAGTTTGCCCCCGGTGTACCCTTCAAACCCAGTAAATTTTACGCTCTCAAATGCTGACATTACCTTCTGTTAAATATGGTGGCCAATCCATAAAATCTGCTCAAAACCCCAGATTAATCCTATCCAATCTATCCTAGGGTAAGCAAAAATATCTAGTTTCTTTGCGAACTGTAAACCGATGTTCATAATTAGGCCCTAGGATCGGTTTGTTGATCTTATTGCCCCTAGATTCATTCCTAAGAGCTGATGTATAAAGCCTCCCTGCCCCCAATTCTGGGGGAGAAATTCCTGAAAAATCATTAAAAGTCCCTCAAATTTGTGGGATTTAGGGGGCAAAATGCAACTTCAATTGACTTTATCAGGACTTACGCAAAAATTTCGAGTCTGTCCTGGGAACCATGATGTTTGGGGATGTTTGGGAACAATCGTTCAAACAAGTCTCACAAATTTGGGGATTTAGGGGGCTTGTGCGTAAGTCCTATTTATAAACAGCCTCTAAATAAACGTCCTTGGCCTTTGATGAACCGATCGCATTAAAGCAAGGGTGATGATGGATTCAATTGACCTAGAGGTGAACAGCATACCCTAACACCAAAGAAGATTGGATTCCCATCGGGGCGATCTTGATCAGAGAGACTTAAGGCTTAGTGATAGTAAGGTCAGAGAACTTTCCTCCGATCGCGATCGCTTAGGGCAGATGACGGTGGATTAACGATTATGCCCCTATCAGGGGATTTAGATTGAGGGCGTTAGGAATGGTCTAATATCGTTCTAAGATCTATCTAGGATCTATGATTACCACCATAAAACTAAAACAATCTCAATTATTACTCAATTACTATTTATTTCCCCTTACCCTTTGTAAATCATGGATTCTTCCCAGGATCAGAATTTGAATACCTCCGGCCATGGGCACAGCGGCCAAGAAATTTATCAGCGCATTGTTAATAACATTGAAACAGTCATTCGTGGGCAGACCGTTAGTATCCAAAAATTATGTGCGGCTTTTGTCAGTGGGGGCCATGTGTTACTGGAAGACTACCCCGGTACCGGGAAAACGACCCTCGCCAAAGCCCTTGCCCTATCCATTGCCGCTAGCTTTAAACGAATTCAATTTACGCCGGATCTACTGCCTTCAGATATTGTCGGGGTGTCGATCTTTGATCAAAATGATCGTAGTTTTCGGTTCCATGAAGGCCCGATTTTTGCCAATATTGTCCTAGCTGATGAAATTAATCGAGCTTCCCCCCGTACCCAATCCGCCTTACTGGAAGCCATGGCCGAGTCCCAGGTGAGTGTGGATGGGGAAGTACGCCTTTTACCGGACATTTTTTTTGTCATTGCCACCCAAAACCCGGTGGAATCTAGGGGCACTTACCCTTTACCGGAAGCCCAAATGGATCGGTTTGCCCTTAAATTTAGCCTCGGTTATATTTCGCCGGAAATGGAAGTGGAAATTTTATCGGCCCAAATCCATCACCATCCGATCGCGACCATTAAACCTTGTATTACCCTCGAAGAACTTTTACGGTTAAGGCAGTTAGCCCAAGGCGTTCGGGTAAGCGAGGAAATTAAGCGTTACGTGGTGAATATTATCAATGGCACCCGTCATCAACCAGGGGTACAGTTAGGGGCGAGTCCCAGGGCTTCTCTGATGTTAATGAAAATTGCCCAGGCGATCGCGGTATTTGATGGCCGGGAATTTGTGCTAGCGGACGACGTACAATTTTTGGCCCATGATGTCCTTGCCCATCGCATTGTCATGGATCCCCAATCTCGTTTTTCTGGCCAAACCGCGACGGGTATTATTCAGGAAATTGTGGAAAGCGTTCCTGTCCCCACTTAAGGGGTAATGATGGCCCGATCAACAAGCCTTAGTCAAAACTAAACCAAAGTTAAACCAAAATTAAACATTCAGGACTTACGCACAAGCCCCCTAAATCCCCTAAATTTGGGGA
>JAAUPO010000329.1 GCA_012033095.1 Synechococcaceae cyanobacterium RL_1_2
TGAGGGATTTAGGGGGCTTGTGCGTAAGTCCTAACTAAGACTAACTAAGACTAAGTTATCAACAGTTCGGGCAATTTTAGGGCGATCGCTGCAATTATAATTCCATCAATATCGCCCAAGAAGTTAGGCCATACCTATTCCTTTGTTTATCCCCCAGGGAGTAACGAGATACGATCCTCGGCAGTTAGATTGGCGATCGCGACAGGATTAATGCCTTTGCGTTATTTCCCGATTTAATAACCTGAAACTCCGATGCGATCGTTGACTATGTAAAAATATTTGGCTGTTGATCATGGCTACTATGGCTATCTAACTAAATCAAATGAATAAATCCCTACAAGCCTTAATTTTTGATGTGGATGGTACCCTCGCAGAAACAGAGCGGGATGGCCATCGGGTGGCATTTAATCAGGCTTTTGCGGAAGCAGGGCTAGGGTGGGAATGGTCAGTGGATTTATACAGAGCACTCGTCACCGTTGGGGGTGGCAAAGAACGCCTTAACTTTTATCTCGATCATTATCACCCTAATTTCCATCCCCCTGGCAACGATCGCATAGAGTTTATTAAAGATCTACACCATCGCAAAACGGCATACTACCAAACATTATTGAAGCAGATTCCCTTACGGCCAGGGGTTCGTCGGTTAATTTCTGAAGCAAGGGAGGAGGGTTTAAGATTAGCGATCGCCACCACTTCCACGCTAATTAACGCAGAAACCCTGATACAACAAGCCTTTGGCCCTGATGCCCTAGGGTGGTTTGAAGTGATAGCAGCGGGAGATATTGTTGCCAAGAAAAAACCAGCCCCGGATATTTATAACTATGTACTAGAGCAGATGGCATTGTCCCCTGCCGAATGCTTAGTCTTTGAAGATACGGCCCAGGGCTTACAAGCCGCGATCGCTGCTGGCTTAACCACCATCATTACTGTCCATGGCTATAGCCACCATGAAGATTTTACTGGGGCCGCCTTAGTCCTCAATCACCTCGGAGAACGGGATGAGCCATTTGAACTTATCCAAGGCGATCGCTATGGCCACCCTTATTTCGATGTTGCCCTAGCCCAAAAAATTCAAGCAAACTCAAATCCAACCTATAGCAGTCCTAACTAGGTCATAACATGAAGATCCTTACTAGACTTGGCTTTCTAATGTAATCAATTGTCACAGGCTATTTAGGATTGCCATCGCAATAGCATTAATTCCAGCTTGCTTCACAGGGGACGAACTCCATACCCCGTTGTGGTGATTCAGCTCCGAAGCAATGGCGAAATGGGAACACCTTTTCGGTTTTCACACCATGGCAAGGACAAATTTAATCTTGACTGATTCCTAAATAAGAATTATTCTTGTCTTTAATAAAATATTAATATTTGCAACCCTATTTATTTGAGGTAACTATGGCTGTTCTTGAAAATGTGCCTGATGTAGTTTTCAAAACCCGTGTGCGGGATGAATCCGTTGGTGGCCCTAACCCCTACCGCTGGGAAGACAAAACCACTAAAGATTTATTTGCTGGTAAAAAAGTAGTTGTATTCTCCCTACCCGGAGCTTTTACTCCCACTTGTTCCTCTAACCACCTACCTCGCTACGAAGAACTTTATGACGAGTTCAAAGCTCAAGGTGTAGATGCTGTAATCTGTGTATCCGTTAACGATGCCTTCGTTATGTTCAAATGGGGTAAAGAAATCGGTTCTAACAATGTATTCTTACTTCCCGATGGCAACGGTGAATTTACCCGCAAAATGGGAATGCTCGTTGATAAATCATATTGTTTTGGCATGCGCTCTTGGCGTTATTCCATGCTAGTCAACGACTGCAAAATTGAAAAATTGTTTGTTGAACCTGGCTATGCTGATAACTTCGGAGATGATCCCTTTGAAGTATCCGACGCTGACACCATCCTTGCTTACTTAAAAGGTGAAGCTCCTAAAGGGGTATGTGACCCTGTAAAAGAATTTGTGGGTTAGGATCAATCATTTTCAATGTAACTAAATTTGCATTGTTTGCATTGCATCAAACTTTAATCAACCACCGCGATCGCCTATGGAGAATCACGGTGGTTTTTTATTCTTTTATTAAAATCATGATCAAAGTGATACCAAATCTGCCCAGTAGGATCAGAAAATTGTTGAAGCTATAGCAGTCCTAAATATCTTGTGGCAATTGAGTACATTGAAAGCCAAGTCTAGGAAGGATCTTCATGCTATGACCTAGTTAGGACTGCTATATAGGGAATTTACTTATGTTTAAATAAAATACACAAAAACTTTTGTGAGGTAAGGCCTTATAAGGCATTAAATGACTTAGTATCGTGAATTAAATAACTTAGAAATTTGTAGGGTATCCTTCAATGGAGCGTAACCCATCGATATTTAAGTTTTAGATGTTATTAAAGTCTTATTCCTTAGGCTGTTGTCTATAATTATGAAGATCATGAAACCCGCTATCTTGGGACAATATATGGGCTTCCTTCTTCCATACTAAGCCGTTTTTGAAGTTTTTGTCCATGGGCTATTTTATTGGAGTTAGGGGTGGTGTGAACTAGAAATTCAAGGTTTGATGAATAGCGATCGCGTAGGGATGTAACTAAAGTTAAGGATTTTTGTATAATTAAGAATTGTCTCAAAATCAGTCCCTATCCCTATGACTAACACTGGCGCGCATTATTTACCTTCCTCGCCCCACCTCTCCCCCAACCAATCCATTTTTCCCCTAACCGCCCAAGTAAATGACCAAAACCATTTGGTGGTAGGGGGTTGTGACGTAGTAGAGCTAGTGGAGCAGTTTGGTTCTCCGTTGTATATTTTGGATGAATATACCCTCCGCACCGCTTGCCAACAATATCGGGATAGTTTTCAACAATACTATCCTGGCCAGTCCCAAGTGATCTATGCCTGTAAAGCTTGGAGTAGTTTGGCAGTGGTTAAAATTGTGACCAGTGAAGGTTTAGGTTTAGATGTGGTTTCTGGGGGTGAACTACTTACTGCCCTGACGGCTGGGGTTGATCCGAAGGTGATCTATTTCCATGGTAATAATAAATCCGCCGCTGAGCTCACCATGGCGATCGAGGCGGGGTGCACCATCATCGTTGATAACTGGTTAGAGATTGATCTAATTAGTAAAATTGCTTTTCAAAAAGAAACCGGCCCTGTTTCCATCATGGTACGCCTCACTCCTGGCATTGAGTGCCACACCCATGAATATATTCGCACCGGCACGATCGATAGTAAGTTTGGCTTTGATCCGAACCAAATTGAAGAATTATTCCAAAAAGTAGCTGCCGATGGGGCCCTTAATTGTATTGGTCTCCATGCCCATATTGGTTCTCAAATCTTTGAACGCCAACCCCATCAGGATCTAGCAGGGGTGCTAGTGGATTGGTTAGTCAAAGCCCAAAACCATGGTTTGCATATTACCCACCTGAATATTGGTGGTGGTCTAGGGATTTGTTACACCGAGCAGGATGATCCCCCCTCCATTGAAGAATGGTCGAAGGCGGGAGTGGAAGCGATCGCGAAGGCCTGTGGGGAGAAAAATTTACCTTTACCTACGATCATGGCTGAACCAGGCCGGTCTTTAGTGGGCTCAAGCTGTGTTACCGCTTACACCGTGGGTAGTAGTAAATCCATTCCTGGGGTTCGTACCTATGTCACCGTCGATGGTGGCATGTCCGATAATCCTCGTCCTATTACCTATCAATCTGTGTACCGGGCAGTGGTGGCAAATCACATGGATCAACCCATGGATCAAAACGTCACGATCGCAGGTAAACATTGCGAATCGGGGGATATTCTAATTAAGGATGCCCAACTAGCCCTAACTAAACCAGGGGACATTGTAGTAGTACCGGCCACCGGAGCCTATAACTACAGTATGAGCTCTAACTATAACCGAGTACCTCGACCGGCAGCAGTGTTGGTTAAGGATGGGGAAGCGAATGTTATTCTTGTGCGGGAAACCAATGAGGACTTACTCCGCAGCGATCGTTTACCAGCCCGCTTGAGTTAATAATATCGCGATCGATTCTAAGAACGTGTTAGAAAGTATCAATGTTGTGGAGTCGCCCCCTAAATCCCCCAATTTAGCGAACTTTATTGCTTAAAATTCAGGTAATTTCCCCCAGA
>JAAUPO010000330.1 GCA_012033095.1 Synechococcaceae cyanobacterium RL_1_2
ATTAAAAACGCCTTTACTCCCTAATAAAACTTACACTTTAAACCTCCATTATTTAATTCAAGTACCAAGTGACAAATTCACAGAATACGGCGTTACCCCAGAAGGTGATTTTAATTTAAAATACTGGTACATAACTCCAGCTGTTTATGATGGCAATTGGCAATTTTATAGCAATAAAAATTTAGATGATTTTATACATTCCAAAATCTAATATCACCATAGAAATTGAACACCCAAACAGCTACCATTTAACTTCTGAATTAAACATAGAAAACATATCGCAAATTAATAATAATCAAGTTATTACACTAACGGGAAACAACAGGGTTTCAAGTAAATTGTTTTTAACTAAAACTGCTACATTTAAAACCATACAAGATGGCAATCTTGCTTTTATTACTAATATAAATGATGATAATCTAGAAACGATTGATAAGATTTTAATCACTGAAAAAATCATCACATTTATTAATAAAACCTAGGAGAATATCCTCATAAAAAACTATTATTAACAAAAATTGAAGACTTCAAAAAACCCAGTTTATGGTTTGAATTTTCTGCCTAAATTCATAAAACTTTATCCAAGTCATTTTGAATATGAATTAAAAATTTTAAAAATCGACTGAAACTATTATTCTTTAGTTGAGTGAAAATTAGTATGCGTTTGCCCTAGCCCCATTGATAGTAACTACCACCAAAAAATTAAATAAATATTAAGATTTTATGCCGATTAATAATTTTTTCCACAGTTAATAGGTACTTTTCCCCAAAAGAAGCCATCTTTTTCCACAAAAAATAAAGATTGTCCTTATTTTGCCTACTCTAATATTTGGTATTAGAGCACTAACCATACCCCTCCATCCCTAATTGCTTCTGCTCCGATGCCTGAAATATCTGGTAGTTCTAGAAGGGAAAGGGCATTACGGTTAGATCCCATGAAAACTAATGATCTGATCCTTGAATATCCTTACTTCTTTAGCTCTACCGAACCAATTAGATCGCTCCAGAACCTACGCCGTTTTGTACTAGCACACCTCTAGCTACATGGAGGGTTAGATGGTTGTTTATTGCAATTTATATAGTGTAAATGTAGTGTAATGGGACTTAATTAAGGCTTTTTGAGATTATTTGTTTAGCCAAACATCTCTCTAAAAACTGAATTTGGTAACGGTAAATAAAATGATTAAATGTCCAAGCAGACCGAGGGGAAAATAGGGGTTGGTTGAGATAGGCCCAGATAACGGCTACACGTGTATTGAAATTCATAGTCATGGCTGCAAATTAGGAGGTGTTGAAGAAAAAAATGATTAGTAATCAAGATTTTTCAAAATTTCTAACTACTAATTTGCCAGAGGAAAGGAGGCTTTTAAATAGCCCTATTTTGAGAAAGATTAAGAAAACCTCTTGATCGGAATATTTTGGGAAGTCAAAATCGATCGCAACTGTCTAAACCCCTTGATATAGCTAGATTTGCCATTATGAAATCATTTATAGTTGGTCACAATACTTACTAAAAATTAACGATCGCAATATTGATTTTCGTTAAGTAGTCTTGCCCCTATCGAGCTTGGGGATAAATGACTATGTAATAATGGGTTATTGTAAACTTTTGTTACATAATAGCTACTCATTAGGAATTCTGGATATGCGTGTAATTTTGATGACAGGCAAAGGCGGGGTCGGAAAAACTTCCGTTGCTGCGGCGACAGGGCTAAGGTGTGCTGAATTGGGTTATAAAACCTTAGTCTTAAGCACCGATCCAGCCCATTCCTTAGCAGATAGTTTTGATGTGGAATTAAGCCATGAACCGAAATTAATTAAACCGAATCTGTGGGGGGCAGAATTAGATGCATTGATGGAGCTAGAAGGTAACTGGGGAGCCGTCAAACGCTATATTACGGAAGTGCTCCAGGCCCGGGGGCTAGATGGTGTGCAAGCAGAAGAGCTAGCCATTTTACCGGGGATGGATGAAATCTTTGGCCTAGTACGCATGAAACGGCACTACGATGAAGAGGAGTATGAAGTTTTGATTATTGACTCGGCTCCTACGGGGACGGCGTTGAGGCTATTGAGCTTACCGGAAGTGGGGGGTTGGTATATGCGACGATTTTATAAACCCCTCCAGGGGATGTCCGCCGCCCTCAGACCGATCGTAGAACCCCTATTCAAGCCCATTACCGGCTTTTCCTTGCCCAGTAACGAGGTGATGGATGCCCCCTATGAGTTTTACGAGCAGATTGAGGCTTTAGAAAAGGTTTTAACCGATAACAAACAAACTTCGGTGCGGTTAGTCACTAATCCAGAACGGATGGTGATCAAGGAATCCTTGCGGGCCCATGCTTATCTAAGTTTGTATAACGTCGCGACGGATATGGTTGTAGCCAATCGGATTATTCCGCCGGAAGTGGAAGATCCGTTTTTCCAACGCTGGAAGGAAAATCAAGATATTTATAAGCAGGAAATCTATGATAATTTCCATCCTTTACCGGTGAAGGAAGTGCCCCTATATTCCGAAGAAATGTGTGGTCTAGCGGCTTTGGAACGGCTCAAGGAAACTCTTTATGCCGACGAAGATCCCACCCAGGTTTACTATGAGGAAACCACCGTTAAAATTGTGCAATGCGATCGCGATTATAGTTTAGAGCTATATTTGCCCGGTATCCCCAAGGAGCAAATCCAATTAAATAAAACTGGGGATGAACTTAATGTTCGCATTGGGAACCACCGCCGTAATTTAGTGCTACCCCAAGCATTAGCAGGGTTAAATCCTGCGGGGGCAAAAATGGAGGATGATTATTTAAAAATTCGTTTTGCTACTTAACCCAAGTTGCGACCTATAGAGAAAAGAAAAAAAGCTGTAGCCATAATAATTATGGCCAGTAAGAATAATCACTTAGAACCTGTTTGAAAAGTATCAAATGTTGTTGAGTCGCCCCCTAAATCCCTTAATTTGGGGGACTTCCATCGCCCCCTAGGGGGTAAGACTTTTTTCCTTGAGGGGTCTCTTAATTTATTGGCCTAGAACTCTGACTAGATAAAATTGCTTATAGCCATAGTATCTGTAAAATAGTTGCTATGGCTTTTTGTTGATTCTTTTTGTGATTGGGGTTGATTGGTGGGTAATTAGTCGATAGATAGGGTTTTCCATGGAATACAGTGTGATCAATGCAATCAAACTCTAGGCTTGAACTCAGGAGATGATTATGAGTTTATTAATTATTACAGAAAGAAAAGAGGAGTTTGATTTACTTAAATTACAATTATTTTTAAAAGAAGAACTAATTGTTGGTTGTCTCAGGGAAGAATTTAGGATTGCTCAGCTTGATCGCCATAACTATTGGTTAGTGATTGTCGGGGGAGAGGTGCTGGTGGATTTAGTTGCGGAAATTAAGGGTAGGGGATTGCCGGTAATTCGATGGTTTGGGGACAATGGGGCTGTAAAAGTGGAATCCTTAAAGGATGGGGTTGATGACGATCGAGGACACGATCGCGATCGCTTAAACCATTTAATTCTACAAGGGTTATTGGAGCGATCTTTACCCTATGTAAACTGGTGGCAACAGCAATTAGAGAGCAGTACTACCTTAGAAGAATTAGGGGATCGATGTTGTGATGGTCTTGTCCCCCTTTTACTGGATAGGCCCTATCTGATCCGTGTGGTATTTAATCAAACCCAATCCCTGTTTCCCCGCCATCAATCCCTATATCCAGTATTTGAAGAATTAAAATGTGCTGGAATTGATCCAGGGCAAAATAGGATGGATAATTCTGTACAGTTTGAGGTTCATGATTCTGCTCAAGAAGTAAATAGCTCAGATTTATCCCCTTTAGGGAATTTATCTAGGCCCATTGATCATGGCGGAAATAATAGTCAAAATCTTGATTCCCCCTACACCATCCCTTTAACCTGGCGGGCCCAAAATTACGGTCAAATTATCTTGTTTCCCCGGGCTATCCCCCCCACTCAATTATGGGCATTGCTCCGTTTGATGGAGGTAATGGCTAAGGTTTTGACTAACGCGATCGCTAATTTAGCCCTGGAGCAAAAATAGAGCAACACAATGAATTTTTAGCATTAACGATCCATGATATTCGTAACCCCTAGGTAGCATGATGTTA
>JAAUPO010000020.1 GCA_012033095.1 Synechococcaceae cyanobacterium RL_1_2
AGGGATAGATCGAGGTAGGGGCGGATAATTAATCACTTAATTACGGATAGGGGGAGGTTAGAGAAGGTAGGCCTGTATAGGCCCTAGCCAGACAAGCTAAGACCAATTTTATAAAATAGGACAGACGATAAAATTGTGAAATCTTTGCTATATAGTCTTTTCACCAATTCATAGGATGCCTATTCAAGCTAATTTGGTATAAGACATCCCCGAAGTGCCAACGCTTGATCCGGAAGGGTTTGAGCCTAGTTGATCCACAGCAATGATTGGGACTACAGCTAGATAAATCGCTGCAATGATCCTTGGGTTGTCGCTTTGGCTATGGGCTAAAGCTTAGGGCCCCATAGGGCCATAGTTTTAATTAACCTATGGTTTAGGCATTTCATAACCAAATAGATTGGGATCTACTTCCCCTAAGGTTAAATCCGCAAAACCATATTCGGCCCAACGTTGATCTACCCGTGCGGCGATCGCGGGGTCAGATTCTAGGGGTTGACCCCATTCATGGTCAGTTTCAGGGGGCATTTTAGTAGTGGCATCGATGCCCATACGGCCTCCGAGACCAATTTTTCGCTAGCAAAATCCAGGGTATCAAAGGGGGTTTCCGGGAGGATAAATACATCCCGGCTGGGATCTACTTTTGAGCTAAGGGCCCAGACCACCTGGCGAGGGTCTCGAATATTAACTTCCTTATCCACCACGATCACAAATTTGGTGTAGGTAAATTGGGGCAGGGCACTCCAAAAGGCCAAGGCGGCCCGTTTTGCTTGGCCAGGATAGGCTTTATCGATGGAAATGATAGCGGCTTTATAGCTCAGGGCTTCCATGGGTAGGAAAAAGTCGGTAATTTCTGAAACCTGTTGCCGCAAAATGGGAGTATAAACCCGATTTAACGCGATCGCCATCATGGCCTCTTCCTTGGGGGGGCGACCGCTGAAGGTGGTGAGATAAACCGGATTTTTACGATGGGTCATACAATGGAACCGCACCAAGGGGGAATCCTCTACTCCGCCGTAATAGCCCATATGATCACCACAGGGCCCGTCTGGTAACATTTCCCCAGGGGTAATAGTACCCTCCAACACAAATTCCGCATCGGCGGGGACTTCTAGATCTACGGTTTTACATTTGGTTAAATTCACCCCAGAACCGCCATAAAGCCCTGCAAATAACCATTCCGATAGATCCACGGGGATCGGGGTGGCGGCGGCCATAATGATTAACGGGTCAACCCCTAACGCGATCGCTACTTCTAATTTTTTGCCCTGTTCGGCGGCTTTTCGTAAATGTCTTGCCCCCCCCCGCACCGATAGCCAATGGACGGTCATGGTTTTATCCGATTGCAATTGCAGACGATACACTCCCACATTGGGAGTGCCGGTTTCACAATCCTTGGTGATCACTAATCCCAGGGTAATAATTTTGCCTGCGTCCCCAGGGTAAGGACGAATCAGGGGCAACGTGTTTAAATCTAAATCCTCTTCCTTAATGACTACTTCCTGGCAAGGGGGAAACCAGGTGGGGATGGGTTTGGCTTTGAGCACATCAAATAAAACTTTGCCAAATTCCACCGCTTTCCCCAGACTTTTGGGGGGTTTGGGTTGTTGTAAGAGGGCGAGCTTTTCCCCTAGGGCTTCTAGTTCCTGGGGTTGTTCCATATTCATCGCCCAACAAATGCGCTCCACTGTACCCATTAAATTAACTGCGATCGGGAAGGGGGAGCCTTTGACCTTTTCAAATAACAGACCAGGGCCCCCACTGCGCAACATGCGATTGGAAATTTCAGCAATTTCTAAATCTGGATCTACTTCGGTTTTAATGCGGTGGAGTTGGCCCCGATTTTCTAGAAGTTCAATAAATTGCCTAAGGTCTCTAGCCATAGATAGTAAAGAAGGTGATTAAGTTTAATGGTTGAAGGTTTAAGTTTTGGTTAGGTCACGGGAAAAAGATCGAACAAACTGCTAAACTGCTCTGCCCCATTGCACTGTCATAATTGGGTACTGATGCGAGTTACTCAACCGACAAAATTCCTAGGGGAGCCAGGGGAAATTTAGGGGGCAATATTCTAAATGGTGAATGGTTGTTCGATCTTTTCTTAACACTAGTTAACAATTGTAAAAAATTTTTGTAATCAACACCCACCCTACAGCGGTTAGTTAGAATACCCAAAGAATGACCATAACTTCGGTAGTGTTAGTATGTTTAAGCGATCGCTGATTTGCACCAATCTCAATGACGGTTTAACTCGGTTTACTGATTATGTACCCCAATTAGCAGCCAGTGGATTGGAACAGATTGTGTTTGTCCATAATGTTCCCCTGTGGCAGGAAGGAAGTATTCCCCACGTTGACCAAGAAAAGGTTACTGCCGCTACAGCCAAATTAGCCAAAGCTTTAATTAAAGTTCCAACGGGAGTAGAAGTTAAAGTGGAAGTTCCCTCTGGCCGGGTGTTAGAGAATATCTGTGAATTGATTACCAAATATCAAAGCGACGTGATCTTTGTCAGCAATAGTGCCAAAGGCAATATTCAAAAAACCTTGTTTGGTAGTAATCTTGCTGGTTTGACAGAAAAAACTAGTGTGCCCTTATTTGTATTACGGCCCCAGCTTATTTCTACCTATCGTGAGGATGAGCTAGCCCTAAGAAGTCAGAATCTTTGGCGATATTTATTAGTTCCCTATAACGGCGGAGAAGCTAGTAATTATCTAATTGAACAGCTTAGGGATTGCCTGACTAAATATGGCAAAGGTACCACTGAAAAATTATGCTCTGTTCGGTGGTGGAGAATAGCGGTAAACGGGAGGAACTAAAGGAAGCCCGTTTAGAAGAAGTGGCTACCCAATTAGCCGCAGCTAAAGCCAAGCTAGAACCTTTTGGTGTCGAAATTGTAACGGAAATCCGGGAGGGCAATCCTTTCCATGAAGTTATGGATATAGCGACGGTATTTGATATCAGCGCGATCGCGGTGGCCAATGATTACCGTAAAATATTTTAGTAACTTGCCTTTTCCCACTTTGCCAATGAAATTTTGCACCAAAGCTGGTTTCCCCTGTTATTTTTCTCCCCAGAAAAGTAACTAGGTTACCTAAGGTTTAGGGTTATTTCCCCCTGAAGGCCATAGTGGAAAACCCTTACCTATGGATGCAAATTAGGCTTATCAATTAATGCCCTAGAGCCAGGATCATCTACCCCTAAGTCTCCCCTTTAATTTCAGCCTTTCTTTGCATGATGAGATTCTTCAACATAGCCCTTAGTTGCCTCCTCTGTTCATTACTGATAGTAGTAGGAGCCCAACCAGCTAGGGCTTTTTGTGGTTTCTATCTTGGTAAAGCCGATGCCCAGCTATATAACCAAGCTTCCCAGGTCGCGATCGCCAGGGATGGGAATCAAACCGTGTTAACCATGGCCAACGATTACCAAGGGGAGTTAGAAGATTTTGCTTTAGTGGTGCCGGTTCCCACAGTACTTCAGCCCCATCAAGTTAAAGTCATTGCCCCAGAGATCCTACAACGGTTAGATAGCTATAGTGCTCCTCGGTTAGTGGAGTACTATGATCAAGATCCCTGTTCCGATAACATCAGTGTGCAAGGAGGGGCCGGGCAACGGGGCACTAGGGGCGGTGGCACAGAAGAGGAATTTCCCTACACCAATACCAAAGTCACGATCGAAGCACAATTTACCGTAGGGGAATACGACATCCTAATTCTCAGTGCAGAAGAATCCAACGCCCTAACGACCTGGTTAACGGAAAATGACTACCAATTACCCCCCGATGCGGAACCGATTATTGAGAGTTACCTCAAACAAGGCCTGAAATTTTTTGTCGCCAAAGTTAACCTTGACCAGGTATCCTCCGCACAATTCCATGGCCTGCGTCCTTTGCAAATCAGCTATGAATCCCGACGTTTTATGCTGCCTATTCTCCTGGGCATGGTCAATAGCACTGGGGTTCAAGACTTAATTATTTATTTAATGGCTCCGCAAGGCCAAGCCGAGTTGACCAATTACCGCACCCTCACTATGCCCAGTAATCTGGAGGTGTCGGAATTTGTAGAACAGGAGTTTGGGGAATTTTATCAAGCGGTTTTTGCCAAGGCCTATAGCGATCTAGGTCAAGAACAATCGGCCTTTGTGGAATATGCTTGGAATATGGCCAACTGTGATCCCTGCGCCGCAGAACCCTTAACCCGTGATGAATTAGAACAAGCGGGGGTATTTTGGTTGCCGGAGCTATCCTTTTCAGAGCAACAAAACTCTTTTTACCCAGTATTTTTAACCCGAATGCATGTTCGTTACACCAGGGATAAATTCCCTGAAGACTTGCAATTTCAATTTACCAATAACGATCGCTCCTACCAAGCCCGTTATGTGGTGGTACATCCCTATCGTGGCCCCATCCCTTGTAATCTTGGGCCCTATTACGTTGAGGATATGGTGGCCCAGCAACAGTACGCTGCGGAAACCGTATCCATGTTAACTGGCTGGGATTTAGATGAAATTCTGCCCAAGGTTAAGTTTTTAGAGCTCCATGACAACGCGCACCAAATTGAGTTGATACCCATGGAACAGGGATCAGAACAACAGAGTGAACATAATCAAAATATTGAACACATTGAAAATAATTTTACGTTTCCCCTCCTTGAGCAAAAAATTCAACAATCCATCCCTGGAACAGAAGAACCCACTCCATAAACTAGGGCCTATCATCATTTAAACCTGAAACTCTTCTTAGCTAAGGATTTCAGTTTAAAACTATACTTTCTGAACCTGGCCTAACTACTAGGACAAAAGTTGCACCAAAAAACTGTAAATAGGTCTGAGATCTTTACGCGGTAAAGATTACAACTGATTTCGCTAACGTGCTGATGTGGCAAGGGTTTAAGGTTTTTGTCCGGTAGTTAGGAACCCGGCTCAGAATCAACGTTTTAAGGTTAATTGATGACACTCCCCAATATGGCCACTTGTATGGCCATAAGTTAGTAAAGGTAAGGGCCCGTCTTATCATCGATGGGGGGGAATAAAAATTGTTCCCTCTCTGACCCAATAGTTAAAGTGGCAAGGGCCAAAGTTTTAAAATTTTACAGATTTGTTATACATACCTTAAGCTACAGTTTGCTAATACCTATAGCGATTTTCGCTATATCTTGATTACATCAGATTCAGATATAGATTATCTAAGCTCCTATTTATCAGTTTTTTGGTATGGTATCCCAACTTAAATACATTTCCTGTTCTCCCCTTATTCTTGGTACCTTGGCCATAGTTGCGATCGCCGATGCAGCACTAGCCAGTGGACAGTCTCCCCATAGTGTCGCGACTTCCCCTGACCCTGCATGGATTGCCCTTAATCAGGAAAATATTAACGTTGGAGCCCAACCAACTGCCCCATTCTCCAATACTTCTAACCCCCTAGCTAATGATCCTCAATGGGTCACGATGGAACAGAGTTCTGAGGAAACTTCGGCTCCATCGGTTTCCCTCGGAGTTCGGGATTTAAATGAACAACGCTTAACCACCTTAAATTCGGAAGTCACTGATAAATTATCGGCTAATGTAGCCCAAGCTAAGGATGATTTAGCGATCGCGAACCAAGCCATCACCCCATCTCAACCCCCCCTCGCCATTGATCGCACTACAAAATGCAGGGGCCAACGTAGATGGTAAGGGCCAAAGCTTATCAGAAATTTTAATTTCCCAGCAAGAAACCAGGGTCTTAGTGGCGGAAGTTAACGTGGTGGGGGCCAATGGCATTGTCCTCGATCGCAAACTCATCGACACCATTTACGATGCGATTAGTACTAGGGCCGGCTTGACCGCTAGCCGTAGCCAACTCCAAGAAGACGTAGATAATATCTTTGAAACAGGTTTATTTGCTGATGCGGTGGTAATTCCTGAAGATACCCCCCTAGGAGTAAAAATTACGTTTCAAGTGCTACCCAACCCAGTCCTACAAAAGGTTGAAATTGAAGCCATTGGCGACGGTAGCAGCGATCGCATTCTAGAAGATCAAACCGTTAACGAAATCTTTAGTGACCAGTACGGCAAACCGCTGAACTTGAACGATCTACAAGACGGAATCAAAGAGCTAAATCAGTGGTACCTCAGCCAAGGCTATGACCTAGCCCAAGTTCTAGGAGATGCCCAGGTAGATCCCACTACGGGCATTGTTAATTTAATCGTGGCCGAAGGGGTCATTGAAAGCATTCAAGTAAATTATCTTGATGAGGAAGATCAACCCACCGAAGGGAAAACCAAACCCTACATCATTACCCGGGAAATTGAATTAAAACCAGGGGATGTCTTTAATGGCAGAACTGCCCAACGGGATCTACAACGGGTATTTGGTCTAGGCTTATTTGATGATGCTGCCCTTTCCTTTAGTCCAGCCAATGATCCTAGTAAAGTGATTGTTAACGTCAATGTTAAAGAAGGTTCCACCGGCTCCGTAGCAGCGGGGGCAGGGTTAAGTTCAGCCAGTGGCCTGTTTGGCACAGTCAGTTATCAACAACAAAACTTTGGTGGTCGTAACCAAACCTTAGGGCTAGAAACCCAATTAGGTACCCAGGAATTACTGTTTAATTTAAGTTTCAGTGATCCTTGGATTGCCAATGATCCCCGGCGCACAGGTTATACCATTGATGCATTCCGACGGCGATCGGTCTCCTTCATTTTTGATGGGGGCCCTAACGATATCAATTTACCCAACGGTGAACAACCTCGCATTCGCCGTACTGGTGGGGGCATTAATTTTTCCCGTCCCCTCAGTGATCCCTTTGAGCGGAGTGAATGGAATCTTTCCACCGGCTTCCGCTACCAAAAAATCGAAGTGGTGGATGAAGATGGGAACATCAGCCCCCTAGATGAAAATAATCAACAATTGAGCTTTAGTAATGATGGCACCGATGACCTGGTTACCTTACAGTTTGGTGCTACCCAAGACAAACGGGATAATCCTCTTCAGCCCACCAAAGGATCAGTACTAAGATTTGGTACTGAACAATCTATCCCTATTGGGTCTGGTAGTATTTTCTTTAACCGGCTAAGGGGTAGTTATAGTACCTATTTCCCCACTAAAATTTTAGGTTTTGCAGAGGACAAACCAGAAACCTTAGCGTTCAATGTTCAAGCAGGTACGATTATTGGCGATACTCCACCCTATGAAGCCTTTTCCCTAGGGGGAAGTAACTCAGTCCGGGGTTATGAAGAAGGGGATGTGGGTAGTGGTAAATCCTATCTACAGATGACAGCGGAATATCGTTTTCCCTTATTTTCTGTGCTGGGGGGAGCGTTCTTTGTGGACTATGCAACGGATTTAGGAAGTGGTTCTTCGGTACCAGGGGATCCGGCTGGCCGACGGGGTAAACCTGGGGATGGTCTGGGCTATGGCGCAGGGGTCAGAATTCAATCTCCTTTAGGGCCGATCCGCATTGATTATGGTTTTAATGATCAAGGGGATAATCGCATTCACTTTGGTATTGGGGAACGTTTCTAAGTCCTATTACCGTTCTTTGTTGGGAATGCAATGGCACAGGCTATAAGTTCCCTCGCTTAAAAACTGGAGTTTTCCTCCCCAGGCTAACTCCAGTTATAGTCACCGGTTTGGGTCATTGCTAATGGTTAAACCCTGATTAATTCCTAGCAAATAAGTTTTTGGCTAGGGCCCGCTCAATAACCTAACTGCGGGGAACGTTATAGCTCTTTCTCCTTTTTCTTTTGTTACATGGCGGGAACCCAATTAGAATCTACGATCGCTGTAAGCATTGCTATAGCAATCCTAGATAGTTTGTGGCAATTGAGTACATTGAAAACCAAGTTCTAGCAAGGATCTTCATGGTATGAACTAGCTAGAACTGCTATTGTCCAAGGTTAAGTTGATGATTTTTAATGGAAGGGCCACATTCTTAACGCGCACCAAACTTAAACCCTAACCTAATAAACGCCATCAAATACTCTTAATATGCCAATCATTAAATACTTCCCATAAAGTTTAATGGGGCGGCCACACAGTTCCATTTTTAATAGTTCTCTTTCTTTGGTTAAACCTTTAAAGCGCGCATCAAATTTTTTTTGAATTGCCCCTTGATTAAAACAATTAGATAAACTATTAATAAACTGTTCTCGATGATTTGGGGCAATGAGCTTTTCCATGGATTTAAGCTCAAACAATTCGCCGAGGGTATAGTCAAAGGTTTGGGCAAAATTTGCATCGGCATATACTAAACGGCCATCGTTTGCTAACAAACAAATGCCAATATTTTTAAAGCTAGTTAATTCTTCATTTTGATCCTTTTCCCCTGGGAGGATGGCCGCTGCTGATTTTTCCATAGTATTTTCCAGCGATTCAACCATAGAGGCTTGTTTTTCGGGGCGAAAATTAGCCAGATAAAAATTCATTTGATCTAACACTAAAGCCATTTTTTCCCCGCAGCTTTCCATTTGTTTCGCAAGATAGGAATCAAAAAAGCCTTTTTTCGAATGCATGAGGGTAATTAGGGCTAAAACCGATTTACCCCGGACGAGGGGAATGCAGAGTACAGAGCCTACTTGATAGGGTTGGTGTTCCAATTTCACCCAGCGATCGTCTTGATCCACATCCTCAATCAGGCCGATGGTTTGGTGGCGATAGACCCAACCGGCGAGACCTTTTCCTAGCACTTTCCCGATTACGTCGTATCGTTCATCCCGAATTGTAATTCCCCTTGCGAGAATACTTTCGGTCACAAGACCTTCCTCATTTAACCAAAATAAACTACTTTCTTCTGCTTTACTTAGTTGACAGGCTAACTCTAGGGTTTGACGGAGCATGGTTCTGAGGAGCAAATTCCCGGATGTCCGCTTAATCATCGAGACAAGGGTATTAGATAGCTTGGTATGTACCTCAAAAGCTGCTTGGGATATTCTGAGTTCTTCTAATTCTTGCTCTAAGGCTACGGATTCATGGTTAGCCATAAAAATTTACTGATGATTGTGAGGATAGATTAAAGCGTTCACTCTAACATTACTCCAGATTTTCCAGGGTATTTCCGGATGTAATTGGCTCTAATATTTTGGGAGGATGGGAATTTAATTTCTGGTTCTATCGGGTAATGCGGAGAGGATCTGATCAGCCATCGATCGCGGCGGTTTCTGGGGATAAGACCCGATTGAGTTTCCCCGATCGATAGCCCTCTAAGTCTAGGGTGACAAACACAAAACCGAGTTGTTGAAATTTTTCCACGAGGAGCTCTAAATCGACTACGGCCACAAAGGATTTAATTTGTTCCGGTTGTAGTTCAATTCTAGCGGTGTCGCCCTCGGAGCGTACCCGTAGGTTGCGGTAACCAAGATTGCGTAAGTGAATTTCTGCTCTGCCTAACCGTTGTAGTTTAGCGATCGTGATTTCTTCGCCGTAGGGAAACCGAGAGCTAAGGCAGGGCTGGGATGGCTTGTCCCACCAGGGTAATCCTAATAGGCGGGCCGTTTCTCGCACTTCTAATTTGGTCATCCCCACTTCCGCTAGGGGCGATCGCGCTCCCCGTTCCTTGGCGGCTTTAATTCCAGGACGATAATCTTGTAAATCATCGGCATTAACCCCATCCACAACGTAAGGAAAACCTCGATCGCGGGCGAGGGGTTTTAGGTGATCGTGTAATTCACTTTTGCAAAATAACAACGATCGATCGGATTAGAAGTATAGGCGGGGTTATCCATCTCCTGGGTATGGATCAGTTCATGGTTAATCCCAATAAAAGCCGCTTGTTCCTGGGCATCATCTAACTCCTCCGGTAACAGGGAGGGAGAAACCGCCGTAACCGCCAATGCGCGATCGCCGAGACAATCATAGGCGACCTTAGCTACCAACGTACTATCAATGCCACCGGAGTAGGCTACTAAGGCCCGATCCATGGCGTTAAAGAGGGCTTGTAACTGTTCTAGTTTTTGTGGGACGGTCATGGGTTTGAGTGGGGGATTCAACGGAATAAATTAATAAATTATGAATTTAAGCTCTTTGATCCTAACGGTTTTAGCCCATCAATGCCGATGGCTTCTGGTGTTATAAATAGCAAATATATATAGCAAGTTGCATAATTGTAGATAACAATCTAAACCCTATATTTTTACTGTGCACTGTGCAAAGATTTTTGTGTACTTAGGAATAAGAATTTAATAACATCTAAAACTTAAATATCGATGGTTTACGCTCCCTTGAAGGATACCGTACAAATTTCTAAGTTATTTAATTCACGATCCTTAACCATCAGTAAATACGCTACATCACAGTAAATATAGCCATCTTAAATCACTAAACGAGGGATTGTAATTCTGGTTGAGTGGCTTCAGCACTGGGGAGATTATGGCACCCTAAACAGTAAATGATTTGGTGGGCAAAGGGTTGAGCGATCGCGGAAGGTTGTTGGCTTAAATCATAGCTTTGCCGATCGAGATGGGCTTTTAGGGCTGAGAGGGGATCTTCTCCGGGGGAAAACAGGAATTGTAAGCTAATCAGTTCAGGCCACGTCGCAATGTTATCCAAAATATCTAGTACCGCTTGGAGGTAAGGATGGGAACTATTGGTAAACCAATGGGCATCGGTTAAATTAGCTTGATCAAAACCGAGGTGAATCGTTAGGTTTGCTTGGCTAAATACGGCGTTGGCCAAGGGTCGAGCTTCTTCCCTGACCAAAATATCTTTGCCATGGGCAAGGTTTTTGATTTTTTCTAGCTTATTAAAGCGATCGATGGGGGAGGCGGTTTCTTCAGACCAATCCAGGGCAATGGTGACAAGATAGGTTTGCAGTAGCATATGACCTAACTTTTTTGCTTTGGTATTGAGGTAATGATCGTTGTAGGTATTAGCTTCAATAATCAAAGGGACGCGATCGACAATTTCTAGGCCATAGCCTTTCAAACCAGCGATTTTACGGGGATTATTAGTGATTAATTTAATTTTACTCACCCCTAAATCATTGAGAATTTGGGCCCCCATCCCGTAATCCCTCAGATCTGCAGGAAAACCCAGCCTTTCGTTCGCTTCCACCGTATCTAAACCAATGTCTTGGAGGGAATAGGCTTTTAATTTATTTACCAAGCCAATGCCCCGGCCCTCTTGGCGCAGATAGACAATGACCCCTTGGCCGTGGTGCTCAATCATTTTTAGGGCCGCTTCTAGTTGCATACGACAATCACAGCGAAGGGAACCGAGGGCATCCCCGGTTAAGCATTCTGAATGCACCCTAACCATCACCCCTTGATCGGCAAAATCCTCAGGATTACCTTTAACGATCGCTACATGTTCTGTTTTATCCAGATCATTGCGATAGGCATAAATTTTAAAAGTGCCAAACTCACTGGGTAAATCCGCGATGGTTTCCCGATAGACAAAGCGATCGTGTTCAAGACGATAACTAATCAAGTCAGCGATACTAATAATTTTTAACCCAAATTTTTCCGCATACTCCATCAGTTGGGGTAAGCGAGCCATAGAACCATCATCATTCTGAATTTCACAGATAATACCCGCAGGATAAAGCCCCGATAACCTGGCTAAATCAACGGCGGCTTCGGTATGGCCAGCCCGTTTTAACACCCCTCCTTCCCTGGCTCGGATGGGAAAAATATGGCCTGGTCGGCGCAGATCATCGGCTTGGGTTTTAGGATCAATTAACGCTTTGATCGTATTAGCGCGATCGTCCGCAGAAATGCCGGTAGTTACACCAAACCCCGGACTAGCATCGACACTGACGGTAAAGGCCGTTTGATTACTATCGGTATTTTTGGTCACCATCAAAGGTAGATCCAATTGATCTAAGCGATCGCCGGTCATGGCAATACAGATTAAACCCCGTGCTTCCACTGCCATGAAATTAATATTTTCCGGGGTGGCAAACTCAGCGGCACAAATGAGATCTCCCTCATTTTCGCGATTTTCGTCATCAACGACAATTACTACCTTTCCGGCCTTAATATCTGCTAAAGCCTCTGGCACAGAATTAAATGTACTCAAAGCCGATCCTTAAAACTATATATAAATTATTCTTATCCCATTCTAACTTGTTTAGCAGCCTAAAGCAGGCCCGCTATCTGTGCGAATTAGGGGGGACTCCACCCCCATTAACCAGGCTTCCAATGGGCTCCTATCTCCACCCCATTAACCCTATTTCCTTCCCCAGGCACCAACTAAGATATTGATCTATATAGATATAAAATCTATAGCAGTGATAACTAGGGAATGTCATCAATTAGCATAAAACGTTGATCCTGAGCCGGGTTCAGAAAGTATAGTTTTAAACTGAAATCCTTAGCTAAGATCCTGAGCCGGGTTCAGAAAGTATAGTTTTAAACTGAAATCCTTAGCTAAAAAGAGTTTTAGGTTTAAAGGATGACAGGCCCTAGGTCATAGGATGAAGATCCTTACTAGACTTGGCTTTCAATGTACTTAATTGCCACAAGCTATTTAGGATTGCCATCAGGACTTACGCAAAAATTTCGATTCTGTCCTGGGAACCATGATGTTTGGGGACAATCGTTCAAGCAAGTCCCTCAAATTTGGGGGATTTAGGGAGCTTTTGCGTAAGTCCTAAAGATCTAAAAATTACAATCACCGATTCGTG
>JAAUPO010000331.1 GCA_012033095.1 Synechococcaceae cyanobacterium RL_1_2
ATTTGGGGGGCAGGGGGCAAAATTCGGGTTTAAGTGATCACAGACCCCAGTTTCTTAAACTACAATTTCACTAAAGTCCGCTAACACTAAGCTATGGTTTCGGATACAACCTAATAAATTAAGGCGATTGGTTTTAATTTGGCTATCTTCCGCCATCACCATGACGCTATTATCCCCATCAAAGAACTCCGCCACCATCGGGGCTAATGCCACTAAACCATTAACCAATAATTCGTAATTATCTTCCGCTTGGGCTTGGCGAGTGAGGGGCAGTAACTTGTTTAGGCCATCGTACAGGTTTTGCTCAGAACTTTTTTCAAATAGTCCGGGGTTAACGATCGCGGTGGGGTCAAGTTGGTGTAAATCTAAATCCCCCTTAGCGGCTAAACGAGTAGAACGATGGACGGTTTCATAAACGCGATCGAGGGTTTGGCTGCGGCGTAACCCTTGTAAAAATTCTGCACGGGTTTTAGTTTCAAGCACTTCTGTGAGGGACCGATCGCGGTAGGACTCAAGGGCCTCATTACCCAAAATGGCATTTACCAAATCATAATCAATGGCCCATTCCTCCTGGAGTAGGGTTTGTACTCTCTGGGTAAAAAATTCCGTGAGGGCGGGCAGGGGGGACTGATACTGGCTGTGATCTGCTAAAAAGTCGTTAGCCGCTTGGGTTAATATGGCCAATAGATCTAAGTCTAAGCCACCGTGCCAAATAATATTAATGATGCCATTGGCGGCCCGGCGCAGGGCAAAGGGATCGGAGGAACCAGTGGGAATTTGACCAATCCCAAAAATGCTCACCACGGTATCTAGGCGATCGCTGATACCCACAATTTGGCCAGTAATACTATCGGGTAAGGCATCCCCGGCTCCCTTGGGTAAATAATGTTCTACAATGCCCTGGGCTACTAACGGTGATTCTCCACTTTTGAGGGCATACTTTTCCCCCCATGATGCCCTGAAGTTCAGGAAATTCATACACCATCTGGGTTACTAAGTCAGCCTTACAGAGCATGGCGGTGCTAGAAATGGCTTGTTGCTGTTCGTCGCTCAGTTCTAACTGGTCAACGCATTGTTGGGCAATCACCATAATTCGATCTACTTTGTCCGCGATCGTACCTAATTCTTCCTGGAAGGTAACTTTTTCTAGTTCTGGCACGTATTCCGAGAGGCGCTGATCACAATCCGCTGTATAGAAAAATTGACCATCGGCTAACCGTGCTTTCAACACCCGTTCATTCCCTTTGGCAATGATGGCACTGTGGTTAGGATCGCCGTTAGAAATGGTGATGAAGTAGGGCAATAGCTCCCCTTGTTGGTTATGGATGGGAAAATAACGCTGGTGTTTGATCATGACCATGGTGGTTACTTCCTGGGGCAGTTCTAAAAATTCCCTATCAAAGGTGCCTAGCACTCCATGGGGGGCTTCTACTAAATTAACTACTTCCGCTAACAGCTCCTCCGGAATGGTGGCGACCCCGTCAACGCTGGCGGCTAGGGTGTTAATTTGTTCTTTGATTAGGGTTTCTCGGCGATCGATGGCTACTTCAATATGATGAGCCCTTAATGTTTGTGCATAATCCTCCGCTTGTTCAATCCCAATGGCATGGGGGGATAGCACTCGATGGCCTGGGGTGTAGCGATCGGCGGTGATGGTACTGGAGCCGTTCCCTAACGTTAGGGGTAATATGTCCTGATCCAGCAGGGAAACCACATTCACGATCGGCCGAGGAAAACGCACATCCCCATCCCCCCACCGCATAAATCGCCGGCCCTGTAACGCCGTAATCCAAGGCAATACTAATGCTTGTAACACATCTCCAGTGGGCCGGCCAGGGATAAATTTTTGAGCAAACACAAAATCCCCTTTATCGGTGGCTTTCACCTTCAAGGCTTCTAGCCCTACTCCTTGTTTTTTGGCAAACCCCAACGCTGCCTGGGTATAGGCTCCATCTTTGTGGCCTATCTGGGCGGGGGGCCCTTTAATTTCTTCTTCCCGATCGCTTTGTTGGGGGGGAGTCCATGGATTAATACCGCTAAACGCCGGGGGGTACCAAAATACTCAATGGAACTGGGGGCAAAAAACTGCTCCGTTAAACTTTGGGGAATTAGGGTTTGCCATTGGGCGATCGCGCCATCAATGAAGTCGGCGGGTAGCTCTTCTGTACCAATTTCGAGGAGATAATTAACCATGAACTCTGTAACGAAACAAATCAACATCAATCAGTATAGTGGCTTAGCGGTTTGGGTCGGCCTGCAAGCGCACCATAAAAAAAACCATCCATCTGGTGATGGTGGGGCAATACCCTTAAATATCCCTCCGGGGTCAAAAATGGTTTAAACCTCTCATCGGTAGGGGTAGCAATGTGCCAGTGGGGATGGCCATTAAAAATTGACTAATCACCGTTTCATTTTCCCCAGGATTAAGGGTACAGGTGGCATAGATTAAATAACCTGCTGGTTTAACCCAGGTGGTAGCGGCGGTTAATAATTTTAATTGTAAAGCTTGTAATTCCAGGAATTTGTCTGGTTGCTGCCGCCAACGTAGATCCGGCCGTTTATGCACCGTTCCTAGCCCAGAACAGGGAGCGTCGATTAATACCCGATCCCCCTGACCTTGTAATTGATGCCATTCTTTGCTGGTGGCATCCCCCAGGTGGGTGATAATGCTCTTTAGACCTAACCGTTCTCCATTGTGGGTAACTTTTTTTAAGCGGGATGGATAGGGGTCGATCGCGATGATCTTGCCTTGATCCCCCATCAATTCGGCTAAATGGGTGGTTTTTCCCCCCGGAGCCGCACAACCATCAATAATGGTTTCCCCTGGTTGGGGGTCCACCACATGGCTCACTAATTGGGCACTGGCATCCTGAACGCTGAACCATCCTGCCTCAAACTTTGGTAGTTGCTGAATGGGGCCTACTTTCCCATAACAGCGTATGCCCTGGGGTAGATAGGCAATCGGTGCGGCGTTAATTCCGGCGGTGGTTAAAAGCTCCATCATCGTAGCGCGATCGGTTTTGAGGGGATTAACCCTTAAATCGAGGTGGGGGGTTTGGTTAAACCATTGACAGAGTTGGGTTGTTTCTTCCACTCCCCATTCGTTGACCCATAATTTAACTAACCAATCGGGAAAACTAGTGGTTACTCCCATGGCCACGATCGCGTCTTCTGGCACAACCAAAGGGTCTCCCTGCTGCGATCGGCGTAGATATTCTCGTAAAATACCGTTCACCACCTTTGATAACTTCCCTAAGCGTAATTTTTTAGCTAGCTCCACCGTGGTATTAACCGCCGCCGCCGCCGGAATCTGATCTAGGTAACGTAATTGATATAACCCAATCTGTAACACTAAACGTAAATCTGGGGGTTGGGCCTGGGCCGATCTCGAACCTAGTTGGTCAATCAGTGCATCCAATAAACGTTGTTGGCGGACACAGCCATAGACTAGCTCACTAATTAACCCCCGATCCTTACTATCTTTTGGTAAATCCCTCAGTACGCGATCGAGGGCAATATCGGTATAAGCATGTTGTTTTTCGATCTGCTTTAAAGCTAAAAATGCCCCATAACGGCCATCCGTGATCGCTGGTTTTCCATCCATAGTTAATTCATCATTAATTCGTCATTAATCCATCGTCAATGGTTGCCTATCAGTATTACCTATTACCTACCACCTCAATTTGCCCAAGAGGCCCTTATTGTTTAGCGATGGTGTAGAACGTGGTTACCAGCCCGGCCCTACCCTGGGATCTTCTAATTTACCTTTGGCCTTAGAACGTGTTTTAAAACCATCAAATGTTATCAAATGTTATTGAGTCGCCCCCTAAATCCCCCAATTTGGGGACTTCATTGTTAAAATTCAGGTGATTTCCCCCAGAATGGGGAGCAGGGGGGCTTTATCCATCAGCTCAGTTGTTTTTTTGCTGTGGGCTTGTACTTCACTAATGGTGAAGAGGGGACGAAAGTTTAATCCTTGGGATTGATAAAAGCTCAGCTCCTCCTTGTTCGCGATCGACGATCGCCAAAATTTCATTTAACCACAAAGCCTGCTTCCTGTAATTTTTTCGACAGCAAACAAAGCTGATTGCCCCGTGG
>JAAUPO010000332.1 GCA_012033095.1 Synechococcaceae cyanobacterium RL_1_2
TCATAAAATTCAGGAACAAAGATCCCCTTCAAACCCCCTTAAATAAGGTAAAGCAATGTTCTTGCTATTTTTGAGATGCCCTATATCCCAGTTTTAAATATTCTTACAGCTTGAAAACTACCGATTTAAGATCAGGTTATGTTCTTTTGGCATAATTTGGCATAATTATGGGAAATAAATAGAACTGAAATCCTCCTAGGGCAAGGAGCGAAAATCCTCCCCTAAATCCCATTGACTATCAGATCATGGACAAGGGCGATCGCGGTAAGTTATCTATTCCTTGAAGCCAAAATAATTAAGTATTGAGCCAATTGTAAGACTGCATAAAGAGCGGTGGCCACGTAAGTCCAAGCAGCAGCATTTAAAACAGCTTTGGCTCCTTTGTGTTCCGAGCCTTGCAAAATACCGAGCTGGTCAATTAATTTTAATGCCCGACTAGAAGCATCTAATTCCACCGGCAAAGTTACCACATGGAATGCAATCACTCCGAGAAATAAAGCAATCCCAGCCAAAATGAATAATTGCCCTAATTGCCCTAGAACCAACCCTCCCATAATGAGTAAGGGGCTAATTTGACCACCAATATTCGCCGCCGGTACTAGGGTTGCTCGCAAATTCATAAAGGCATAACCTTGTTGGTCTTGTAACACATGGCCACATTCATGGGCCGCAACAGCCGCCGCCGCTAAAGAGTTAGAGTCATAAATGCCTTCTGAGAGTCTGACGACTTTTGCCCTAGGGTCATAATGATCCGTTAGTTCCCCACTAGTGCGCTCAACCTTGACATGATGAAGGCCCATTTGCTGGAGAATTTTATGGGCCACTTGGGCCCCGGTCATCCCCATACTAGATGGAATTTTTGCATAACGCCGATAGGTTCCTAGAATATTACTCCGAGCCCAAAAGGTAAGTAACATTCCTGGAATTAATAATATGTACGACCAATGAAAAACCATAGCCTATTCTCTTCAGTAGGAAATTAACCGTTATTCATCACCAATTTAAATCATCAAAAACAGAAAAAACGAGAAGTTTATTCAGATTTAATTTTTAGCCCATGGTAAAAATCAATAGGAATTTATCAATTTACATACGTAGAGGGGTTTAGGGCGAAGTTTCAGCCCGTATTAATTCTAATTAATTCTAAATTAATGACTAATCCATTTTTAACATGTAGCCGGTACCACGAACGGTTTGAATAATGCGTTTCTGCGATCGATCTTCTAGTTTGAGACGCAGATAACGAATATAAACTTCAATAACATTAGACGCTCCTTGAAAATGATAACCCCAGACATTTTCTAAAATTTGCTCCCTGGTAAGAATTTGTTCTGGGTGCTCCATCAAATACTTTAATAATTTGAATTCCTTCATCGTCAATTCAATGGTTTCATTTCCCCTTAACACTTTGTGTTCCTGGAGATCCAGGGTTACGTCTCCATAGCTCAGGATAAAAGCTTCTTCCTCACTGGGTTTTAGGTGCCAGCTCACCATGTGAATAAATCGTTCCGACTGATAGGGATATAATAAGTAATCATCAACCCCGGCTTCCATCAAGCGAATCCGTTGACTGAGGTTGTCTTCGTCTAAGACCATAATGAGGGATTCTCGATGGCCCTGGACGCGGAGATTACGGCAAAATTCATCCCCTAAATTTTTGGTGATGGTGCCATCTATGACAATTAAGACTGGTTGATATTCCTGAATTAGCCGCAAACTTTCT
The DNA here is from genome assembly GCA_012033095.1 of Synechococcaceae cyanobacterium RL_1_2. Taxonomy (GTDB): domain Bacteria; phylum Cyanobacteriota; class Cyanobacteriia; order Cyanobacteriales; family JAAUPO01; genus JAAUPO01. The sequence continues at coordinate 1,724 of JAAUPO010000332.1, forward strand.
GTTAAGTTTTGACTATTGAAAGTTGTGTACCCAAGGGATTGAAGATCGTAGGTTGCTCGATCGAAGAAACTATTATCTATTCTGATAAATAAAATCAGAGGCAGAGCTGGGGAAATCGGGAAAGCCATAGCCTTGGGGAGCGAGATGAGTATTTATACTTAAGCATGATTTAGTGTAAAAAAACGCAAAATAGCAATGTGGTTATAAATATTTTAAGGAAAAGTTTAGGGCACCATCGCTTTACGTCCTTGTCCGAAGATAATGGACAACTGGAGTTAGTTTATAGCAATTCTCATAAATTTGACGAACAAAGAGCTCTTTCAATCTCCTTTAAAAAGGGGGAAGCATTGTTCTTAATGTTTTTGAGATCTGCTATCGCAATCCTAAATAGCTTGTGACAATTGAGTACATTAAAAGCCAAGGCTAGTAAGGATCTTCATGTTATGGCCTAGTTATACCAAAACCGTTTTGTTTAGTATGGGAAAATAATCTTTATCCCAATTTTTGCTGATATTTAAGAGCTGATTTATAAATCCCCCCTGCCCCCAATGCTGGGGGAGAAATTCCTAAAAAATCATTAAACTTCCCGCAAATTTGCACAATTTAGGGGGCAACATGCACAAATTCAATTTACTTTATAAACAGCCTCTAATGGCTTCAACAATTTCCTTATCCTACTGGGAGGATTTGGTATTAGGGCTGCTATAGCATCAGATGGATCATATATAGGGAAATTTTTTAAAATTAAACGGTTGAGGGATAAAGGTTTGGTTTAACTTGATTTGGTTTGATTTGATGTTCATTTCAGGAAAGCCTATAAAAATAAATTTAATTGGCATTTACGGATTTAGATCCCTTTGAGCGGCTACCTTCTAGAATCTTGATTTTTATTTGATAAATGTTTTCTCAGTGTTTTTTGAAAAAATCAAAAAATTTCTAAAAATTTCTAAAAATTTCTAAAAAAATAACCTAACATCGTTAGGCTACTGTTTAAATTTATTCGATTTAATTTGTTTCAAAAAAACTTTGATGAAATAAAAATAAAAGATCTTATTCATTAAGATCTTTTATTAAATCGTTGAAAAATTCCTTAAAACATATCGTCATCAATTTGCATATCTAATTTTGCCGATAAAACTTCAGTTAACATTGCTTCTAAAGCATAGTTATCTACTGATTCAAATGGCTCCATTTTATTTTGGGTTTTTAGGGGGCTAATTTCTAAGCGACGATGGTCTTGTACTAGGGTATAACAAGCTCTATGTTCTTGATCTTGGTGCAATTCTAAATAATCAAAGCTTTGAAGATTAAGATGTAAAATCCCGTTAGAAACTAGGGTTGATTGCTGCGGGTCTGAGAATATTTCCATTATCCAACCTTCTCCTTCATCTAGGATCACTCCATCAATTTTGTGTATGTAATGAACATGATGCAAGGTACCTAGTAATCGCCTAATATCATCATGGTTTATGAGGGTTCCATCATGAACAATGCAGGGGGCAGGTAGAGGATAATTCATAAATTTACCAAGGTGTAACTTAATGATGATTTAGTTTTATTGAGCAGCGATCGCAACAAAACACAAAAATACATTCATTGTTGAAAAAAAATCTGAGTTATGGTTTAAAACTTGATATTGATATAGGTTTGCAATTAATCAAGTCAAAAAAAAGAGATGGCATTAATAAAAGAATTTAGAGCTAAAATCACCAAGCAAATGATTAAGTTCAATGCTTAAAAACATTGACTAATTTTTCTTGATTAAAACAACCGATTAATTGTTTTAGTTCATGCGGTGATTCGTTACCCAGGAAAATCTTATTTATGCTTTAAAGTTTATAACATAATCTTAACCTAAGATATTATTTTGGTGATCCCTATTTATACTGATTTTTTTATTTTGTTAGGATCTTTAATTAATCGGTGTTGGGGAGCGATCGCGTTTTATACGGTGATTCCTGTTCCTGGTCAGATCACCATTGAACGCATTGCGGTGTTGAGTCCTTGGGTAGGAAGTTTAATTGGTGGTTTGGTCTGGTTAACGGGTCAAGTCCTCCATCAATGGCTTAACTTACCTGGGTTAACCACAGCAGCGTTGATGGTTTTGGTGTGGATTGCGGTGACGGGGGGACTTCATTTAGATGGGGCGATGGATACGGCGGATGGCTTAGCCGTAATGGATCAAACCCAACGTTTAAATGTAATGAAAGACAGTGCTAGCGGTGCTTTTGGGGTAATGACGGCGATCGCTATTTGCTTAATTAAAGTCACAACTTTAGTTGATGGAAATCTAGGTCTAGGTAATGGATATGTTTTTATTGTTGATTCCTGCTATTGCCCGTTGGGGCCAGGTGCT
>JAAUPO010000333.1 GCA_012033095.1 Synechococcaceae cyanobacterium RL_1_2
GACCATCTAATTACAAAATTCTGGGAAAAGGTTGATTTTTCGTTTGTGAATTAATTTTGATGCTGGTTTACGTTTTAATTTTTTACAAAAAATTGATCGCTACAAGTCTTATTCTACAAAGCTTTAATCGTACTTGTCCCCCTCTAAGATGCTTTTCATAAGGAGAGTTTCAACTTTGTAAGAATATGTTCATTATTGGCACTCTCAAAACCTTATTAAGTAAAAATTTAGAGGCGGTCAAATTCCAAATAACATTACTTACTTGGGACTCTGTTTATAAGTAATAGGTCTTTGGCTACTGGTATAAATTAGTCCATCGCAATGAGACTTCGGGATTTATCATCTCTCTCTTTCTCGATCGCTGTAATACAATCCGCAACAGAAGCCCCCTCAGCCATAACTTTAACTAAACATTCATAGAGATTAATATGTTGTTCAATCAAAGTTTTTGCCTGAATTTTAGCCCATCTTTCCTTGAGCCCTAAGTTACCCGGATTAACCCCAAACTGTTGATAAGCCTCCGCTAATTGAACGAGATCGTTTCGTTCCCCTGCTGCGGTTTCATACCATAATTCCTCTGCGGCCATTCCTGCCATACAGACCGTCGCAAAACGATCTAGAAGTAATGGTAGTTCTTGTCGATTAGAGGTTGCCCCCACTGTGGCAAAGTTACACTGTACTCCCCCCAAACCATTTTTTCCCTGACGCAACGCCGCCCAAGCAGATAGGGCATAATTATCGATGGGAATATGGAGTAGATAGGCCACTAAAAAATGACCAGCTTCATGGCGAGTGATCCGTAATCGCTCTTCCGAGGAGGTAAAAATATCTAAAAAAAGACTCAGACCTCGATTGTCCCAACCCAGGGTATCGAAGGTGACTAGGGCTAATATGGCAAAAGTTGTTACCGCAGGAATGCTGGGAGCTAGGTGAATCAACGGGCCAAGCAGGGTGGTTAGGGTCGATTAAAAAATAACCGATCGCCAGTACCCCAAGAGCTTTATTGGACATAAACCAAGAAGATTAGTTATAAACGTTTAAGTTAACTTAACAAAAATTCATCCTATGCCGGAGCCCACTAACCAATTTTTTCCGCGATCGTCCAAAGAAATTAGCCCGGAGCAACGCCAAAGACTCCTAGCCGAAGCCAATGCGCCCTACAAAGTGTTACGGAAATTTATCTATATCGCCTTTGGCTTATCCGGTGTATTAGGGGGATTAATCTTTTTAGCAAAACTAGCCGGAGGAGATACTTCTACTCAGAACTTGAGTAACATTGCAGTGCAAGCCGGCATCATTGGTTTAATGGCTTTGTTCTGGAAATGGGATAGCAAGAAGTCCTAGGTTTTGAGACAATTGGCTAACCACAGGACAAAAACCTTAAACCCTTGCCCCACAAGCACTTTGGCGAAATCGACTGCAATTCTTGCTGCGTAAAGCTCTCAGACCTATTTACCCTTAGTGGTGCAGAAAAGTCCTGAAACCCACTAAACTCGTTGTTTCCAAAAATGGAAATTATCAGATTTTTAACGACAGTTAAGGCTTTTGGCTTGTAGTACACTTGTTCGTTTTCGATTCGAAAAAGTTTTCTGCACCACCAAGCCTATTTACCTTTTTTGGCGCAACTTTTGTCCTAGTAGTTAGGACAATTTGAGACAGAATGATCTTATAGTCAATTTAATTTAGTATGGGATGGTTGTTTTGTGTTATGGAATGCTTACGGCTCTATTTATTTACCATAATTATTCAAAAAGACTATAAGTCCAGGTTGTAAAATGCCCAGCCATTAGGTTTAGAATTGACACCATCAAACTACCAGGACTTACAAAGCTCAATCTTTTTCATTTTTAATCAAGTCAAGATACTGAAACTTTTTCTTGGATCTTTGTAGTCTTAGTACCGGACAAAAAAATCAAAAACAGAAGGCTAATATTGGTTGTAAACTTTACTAAATAAAGGTTTTGAGCTTGTTAGGCTAAATCCTTGTAGGGAAAACATTGCCAGCTTTTTGTCCTAGTAGTTAGCTCTATAGTCATCGCAAGTAATCAATTCATTTCTACCTCTAGCACCATTAATCCCATAGGGAGAAAAGAACGTTGATCCGCCTAGAACTATTGCTATGGCTACATTGCTTAAGTCCTGCAACCAATAAATCATGGCCGATGGACTCTATTGCAGATCAATAAATTCATACAGTACAACCCCCGTATGATGATCGTTGACCACATCGACATAACCTTTTTTGAGCATCATTTTTAGGGTAGATTCAACTTTTTCAAAGTCTTGCTCCGTTTCAATTACTGCCTGGGTAACAGAGATTCTGCCACCTTTTTGACTAGCTAGTTGGGCAAGCTTTTACCATTAACTTTTCCGGGGAAAGCTCATTTTATCTAGAACCTGGGTGGGCACTGCCTTGGTGTCATAAAAGGTCCCTTTTATATTGGTACCACCACTTTTTAAAAATAGTCGATAGTTTCGCTCTTGAACCATCCCCGGAATGAGAAAAATATCAATAAATTGACCTAATCCAAACATACCGAAGGTGCAGAGCCATACTAAACCTGAGGTGATTTTGCCATTGTAGAGGCGATGCAACCCACAAGCACCAAAAAAGCACCCACACCACAGGATATAGCTGATAGTAGCATTGTTATTTTCTTTCATGGCTCCGAAACCAACAGATTATCTTCTCTATGATAGACAATCTCCATCAACTATCGACGGCTATAGGTGCGATCGACAAATCCTAATTCATAGAGTTGTTGGTAAGCTTTGCCCCCTAGTTCGCTGGTGGGATCTTGGGAATTAAGCACTTGCACAAGTAAGGGTAAAGATAGTTCTGGTTGATCTTGGGTGCGGTGGAGTAGGGCTAAACGGTATAAAATTTCGTCTCTAGTTTGGCCTGTTTCATAGGCTAGGTTACGTTCAGAACGATAGATATCTTCATCAATGCCTTGGTAGAGGTTGGCTAGTTGTAGATGAAAGGTAAAAATTTGTTGAAAAGTGGTTTGGGCTTGGGTGAGCTTTTGTTGAGCTAAACCATAGTCATTGTTATCGATCGCGGCTTCAACTTCTTGTAATAAAGTTTCCCCCCGTTGCCGACCCAGAATGCTAGTGGCTTGATCAATCATGGGTAAACCATCATTTTGCAAGGTGATTGCGCCGATGGTTTCTAGGTCATCTTCGTTGCCTTGCAGTTCATCGACGGACATTTCAGGATTATCTTCTTCAATCAACTTAACGGAGGGGGTAGTACCCTCATCCTCCTCGGTCAGGTTTTGGTACTCCGGTGCTTTGGTAAAGCCCATATTGACTAAAAGTTGATAGGCAGAAAGACCTAATTCGCTGGTGGGGCTTTGGGAGTCAATTATCCCAATCAACAGGGGAACAGCTAGTTCTGGCTTGCCACTGGCCCGGTGGGTTAGGGCGAGTTCAAAACTGGCTTCGTCACGGATTTGTCCAGCGTTAATGGCTTGGTTAATTCCGGAATTATAGATAGTAGTTTGAATCCCTTGAAAACTGTTGGCTACCTGCAGGTGAAAATTGGAAATTTGGTTAAGGATCTGTCTCGCAGTTTCTAATTTAGCGATCGCGGTGGGATAATCTTTCGCTTCCCTCGCGGTGGTGGCTTCTTTGACCAGGTTTTGGGCACCTAAAATAGTAAAACTGCGATCGGGCTGGGTGAAGGGCCGCACTTGATAGGTATCGTTTACTGCAAGATTAGTTTGTGCTGAAACACCCTGGATACTAGCAGGTACTAAAGCAAAGGGTAAGGAAAGAAACCAAAGGTGTTTCAACGCTTTCATATAAACCGAATAGGAGAAAAAAACTTTACAAGAGTTTTATACTAAACGTTCCATTGATGGAGATAGGAATGGAGTGGGCAAATTTTTTACTGTCAATAGACTAATCCCGAATAGAAAAAAGAAAGAAGCAAATAGATTTGTAAAACATAGCGGATATATATCAGTCCTAACTAGGTCATAACCTGAAGATCCTTACTAAACTGACTTTCAATGCACTCAATTGCCACAAGCTATTTAGGATTGCCATAGCGGAT
>JAAUPO010000334.1 GCA_012033095.1 Synechococcaceae cyanobacterium RL_1_2
GAACTTCACGCAACAAGCCCTCTAAATGCCCCAAATTTGGGGACTTGCTTGAACGATCGTCCTCAAAGATCATAGTTCCCAGGACAGAATCGAAATTTTTGCATAAGTCCTATTTTCTGTTTTTTTGAAATTTTTGGAACTTTTCTGGCTATAGCCGCCCCTGCCCATGGCTTATCTTCGTTAAATTCTAAAAGTTGTTGCAAACTTTATTCATCAATTCATCAATTCAGCAGCTACCTGCATCTCCCTTCTACAAAACTATTACGGTGGAGGGGATTTTTAATCGTTTTTAATCGTTGTTGCCAAATCCGATTGTGATCAAACATACATTGTTGCCGGTACAATCATAGTCAAATACTACCGTGAACCGATAACCGAAAATTGTTATAGTCAATATGGGTCAATATGCAGTTAATCCAATAATCGAATCCCTAAAAAATTAAATACTAAACACAATTAAATACTCCTGGGTTATACCTAGACCAAGCTAAACAAGATTTATCAAAGGTTGAGCTCACATCACTATGCAAGGGGAAAACCTAGACATCACTCCTGAAGAAAATAGCCGCCTATTAACTGTCCTCAAAAACCCCAAATTTTTACTATTGTGGTCAGGCCAAATTTTTTCTCAATTGGCCGACAAAATTTACCTAGTATTAATGGTGGCCATTCTCAGCCGAGACTTTTCCATTGACGGCGATGGCATTAGTAGTTGGGTCTCAGCCATTATGATTGCTTTTACCCTACCGGCGGTGTTTTTTGGCTCTGTTGCGGGGGTGTACGTCGATCGCTGGTCAAAACAAAGTGTGTTGGTGGGCTCTAATTTAATTCGAGGGTTATTAGTGCTAATGATCCCCGCCCTCATTCACCTCAGTCAAGGTCAAAAAATTTTCTCCCAGGTTCCCCTTGGCTTTGGGCTACTGCTGATTATTACCTTTTTAGTGTCCACCCTCACCCAATTTTTTTCCCCCGCTGAACAGGCAATTATTCCCCTAATTGTAGAGCGATCGCGGTTACTTGCCGCTAACTCCCTCTACACATCCACCATGATGGTTGCTATTAATTGTAGGTTTTGCCCTAGGCAACCATTATTAAGTTGGTCTGAGCAACAACTCAATAACGGTCAAGAAATTTTAGTAGGTTCTAGTTACCTCATTGCTGGCTTAATTTTATTAACCTTGATTACAAGGGAAAAACAAGCGGATCTAGCCCAGGATGAAAAACACCCCCTCGAAGATATCAAAGACGGCATTGCTTACCTCAACACCAATCTGCCCGTACGCAATGCCATTATTCAATTAATTCTCTTATTTTCTATTTTTGCCGCTCTGGCTGTTCTGGCTGTGCCCCTCGCTGCTGCCATTCCCACCATTGAACCAGATCAATTCGGTTTATTACTCTCTGGTGCGGGCCTAGGGATGGGGATCGGGGCCTTTGCCCTGGGCAATTGGGGCCACAATTTCCGTTACAGCAAACTAAGTTTTTATGGGGGCATTGGGGTCAGCATCGCCCTCGCCATGTTGGGTTTGGTGGGGGAGCAAAGTTTATACCTAACATTATCGATTATTTCTTTCCTGGGTTTAACGGCCGCTTTGGTCGTCATTCCCATGCAAACCACCATCCAAGTCCGTACCCCTGAGCAGATGCGCGGGAAAGTATTTGGGTTGCAAAATAATGCGGTTAATATTGCCCTCTCCCTACCCCTCGCGATCGCCGGGATTGCCGCTGCTAACTTCGGTTTAACGGCTGTGTTGTTAACCCTAGCTGCCATTACCCTAGGTTGTACCTTGTTACTAAGCAAAAAAATAGAAACCACCAACCAACATTCATAACCCAACGATCAAGGTTTTGATCAATTGAAGTTCATAGTAATGCTGGGCGTAAATTTACAGGTAATCCTAGAAGGTTGTGATTAATTGAAGTTCATATATTGAGTAAGAATGTGTTTGAAAAGCGCCCCTTGCCCCCCAGTCTGGGGGAAATCACCTAAATTTTAAGTAATAAAGTTCGCCAAATTGGGGGATTTAGGGGGCGGACTCCACAACATTTGATACTTTTCAAACACGTTCTAAGGAGCATAAAAGTTGAACCCCTTCATCATCAATTATCCCAGTTCCACATAGCCTTACTGCTTTAGCATGATCAGTTTTACAAACTATTGCCTATTATTTGAGTAAGAAGTAGGGAGTAAAGAATAAAGCTCCTCGTTGGTACCTAGAGCCTGAACTTATGCCATCAAGTAGGATCTTTTTAAGCCGTTAGGGTTGTTTACTTTAGAAGTTTCAGGAGTTTAAGCTTGTGGCTGCAATTTTACTATCCATCCCTTGGGGCGTATAGGGTGATTTTCTCTCCACGGGGTTCGGTGATCTACCTAAGGCGATCGCGAAAAGGTTGAGTCATCATAGATCTTGTTGGAATACGAACAATACCAATCAGAGTCCATGAACTTTTTTGTGAATTTGCCGGTCTAAATCAAGACTTAACCCATCGAACACATCGTTGGTTGAGGGAAAAACTCAACTTCTCTTGCAGTCCAAGTCCATAGGATCAGTTTCATCAAAACCATAGCCATCAATCCCTATTCATTGCCATTTAAAGGTTAATTATTATGGAGCTAGCTGGGTAGAAAGAAATATATGGGAGTAAGTGAACCTTTCTACCAACCCGTCGGTCTAAACATCAACATTAAACTTTGGGTAACTGTAATTCATCCATTGTTGTAACCATCTAGTAAGACTTAAACCCCCCTAACTCCATAGAAGAGTTTTCATTTCGTAGTTCTTTGTGAAGGAGCAATCAGCTAAACTAATGCCTACTGTTAGATTAATCGAACCCAAATCCACACACTTCAAATCTGTTGATTCTGTAAGATCCTATCTTCGGGAAATTGGCAGAGTCCCCTTGTTAACCCATGAACAAGAATTAATTTATGGTAAGCAAGTTCAAACTCTGATGGTGGCCCTCGATCGCAAAGCGGCATTAGCAGAGCAGTTAGGTTATGAACCTAGTCTGGATGAGTTAGCCGAGGATTTATCTATTACTTCCCAACAACTTAAGCGGGATTTAGATCTAGGTCAACGGGCTAAGAAAAAAATGATTGAAAGTAATCTTCGTTTAGTGGTTTCCATCGCGAAGAAATATCAAAAACGCAATCTTGATTTTTTAGATCTCATCCAAGAAGGTAGCCTCGGTTTAGAACGGGGTGTAGAAAAATTTGATCCTAGTAAAGGTTATAAATTTTCCACCTATGCTTACTGGTGGATCCGTCAAGCCATCACTAGAGCGATCGCCCAACAATCGCGATCGATCCGTTTGCCTATTCACATCACCGAAAAGCTCAATAAAATTAAAAAAGCCCAACGGGAACTATCTCAAGAATTGGGACGTAATGCCACCACGAGGGAAATTGCCCAGGCTTTAGAGCTAGAACCCGATCAAATTCGTACCTATCTAGCCATTTCCCGCCAACCCATGTCCTTGGATATGAAAGTGGGAGATAATCAAGATACAGAGCTTCAAGATTTGTTAGAAGACGATGGGACTTCCCCCGATCGCGATGTCACCCAACAAATGATGAAAGAAGATCTGCTCAATCTTTTAGATTATTTGACCCCCCAACAACAGGAGGTGATTCATCTGCGGTTTGGATTAGGGGATGGTCAAACCCTATCTTTGGCAAAAATTGGTAAACAAATGAATCTTTCCCGCGAACGGGTCAGACAACTGGAAAAACAAGCCCTCATGCAATTGCGCCGCCGCCGTAATGTTCTTCAAGAATATGTAGTGGCTAGTTAAAACCTCTAGGTCTGCGATCGCTCGACCACCAAGCTGTACCAGTCCTATCCCTTAGATTAAACCTATTTAGGAACTAAGCTAAAATTTTTACCTAGGGTCTGTCATCATTTAAACCTGAAACTCTTCTTAACTAAGGATTTCAGTTTAAAACTATACTTTCTGAACCTGGCTCAGGATCAACGTTTTAATGCTAATTGATGACACTCCCTAGATTTTAGCTCAACCTATCCAGACCCAAAATT
>JAAUPO010000335.1 GCA_012033095.1 Synechococcaceae cyanobacterium RL_1_2
CTAGCACGGAAGCAATTTATCATTACCCCAGGCTTGGAAATGACTTTACTAGGGGCGTTTCCATAGTGTGTTGAGTCCCGTGCTTAATTGGTACTTCGATCGCTTAGTTAAAAAATCAACTTTGCCAAAATAGCCAGGAGCAATGAAGAATCCATCCTCAATCCCTATCTATAGCCGTAGTCACAGAAGTTAAGCCCCGCCCGAATCTAAAAGCCTTATGGCATAGTGGTCGAGATCATGTAACTTTGGGATTCAACCCATAATTTCAGCTTTCAATTGAGCCCAAGCTTGTGGACGATCGCTGGCCTGGGTAAGGGGACGGCCAATCACTAAATAATCGGCTCCGGCTTGAAAAGCTTGGCTGGGGGTCATGGTGCGTTGCTGATCATTCTTCGCAGCCCAACTAGGCCGCACCCCAGGGCAAACTAACAAAAAATCCTTGCCACAGACCTGTTTAATTTGTTCGGCTTCCTGGGGAGAACAAACCGCCCCCGTTAAGCCCGAGTCCTTTGCCATTAAGGCCATAGTCAGGGTATATTCTGGCAACTCGATCGGCACTTTTAAGTCCAAGGCTAGAGTATGGCTATTAATACTCGTGAGTAAGCTGATGGCGAGTAATTGGGGTGGGTGGGGTTCATTCGCGATCGCGGCTAAAGCCATGGTGAGGGCTTCGCGACCGGCCGCCCCATGGAGGGTTAAAAAATCAACTTGGTATTGGGCCGCTGAACGACAGGCCTGGGCGACGGTATTGGGAATATCATGGAATTTTAAATCCAGAAAAATTCGTTTTTGGTGTTCCCTTAAATAAGCTAAAACCTTAGGCCCTTCAGCGACGAATAACTGTAACCCCACCTTCCAAAAAGAAACCTCTGGGAAAGCATTAACTAACGCGATCGCTTCCTCAAAATTCGGTACATCTAAAGGAACAATAATCCGATCAATATCCATGGCTCTATAACTTAAATAAACGTAGATACCAAGCTAAGCACCCAGTACTCTCCATCACAAATACTCCCTATTATTTCACCATATTCCACATTTCACCATTTAACCCAATGAGGTTGTAGGGCAAACGCATACTAATTTTCACTCAACGAAAGAATAATAGTTTCAGCGATTTTTTAAAAATTTTTATTCTCAATAAAAGCTTGTTTAACTTTGCTTATTGCGAAAAAAGGAGAGAGTATGCGTTTTCCCTGCGATCGCGGAGTAATTAGCCCCTAGAAGGATGGCCTATGGTAAAATAACGGGGCTTAATCGCTTGGAATTTAAGCATCTAAGCAGCTAATTTTCACAAGGAGTCAATGCCTACATGAACGCACCGGAAGAACGCATTATTGCAACCGATCTCAGCGGTGAAATGTCCCGTTCCTATTTGGAATACGCGATGAGCGTGATTGTAGGTAGAGCCTTACCCGATGCCCGCGATGGTTTAAAGCCGGTACACCGTCGTATTTTATACGCCATGTACGAACTAGGTTTAACCCCCGATCGTCCCTTTAGAAAGTGCGCCAGGGTTGTGGGGGAAGTGCTAGGTAAATACCATCCCCACGGTGATACAGCGGTTTATGATGCCCTCGTGCGCATGGCCCAGGATTTTTCCATGCGCTCCCCCCTCATTGCTGGCCATGGCAATTTTGGCTCCGTTGATAACGATCCCCCTGCGGCCATGCGTTACACCGAGTGTCGTTTACAATCCCTTTCCACCAGTGCCCTCCTGACGGATATTGAAGCAGAGACCGTCGATTTTATCGATAACTTCGATGGTTCCCAACAGGAGCCCACCGTTTTACCGGCCCGGGTGCCCCAAATTTTGATCAATGGTTCCTCTGGCATTGCCGTGGGCATGGCCACCAATATTCCCCCCCATAACCTCGGCGAAGTCATTGATGGCACCGTAGCCCTAATTAATAACCCAGAGTTAACGGATTCTGAGTTACGTCGTTATATTCCAGGGCCAGACTTTCCCACCGGCGGTCAAATTTTAGGGACATCCGGCATCAAAGAAGCCTATCTTACCGGCCGTGGTTCGGTGACCATGCGTGGGGTCGCAAGTATTGAAACCGTCAGTGCCAAAGGCAGACCCGATAAGGATGCCATCATCGTGACCGAACTCCCCTATCAAACAAATAAAGCCAGCTTAATTGAAAAGATTGCGGAACTGGTCAACGATAAAAAAATTGATGGCATTTCCGATATTCGGGATGAAAGCGATCGTACTGGTATGCGCATCGTGATTGAGCTGAAACGGGATGCCTACCCCCAAGTCGTCTTAAATAATCTCTATAAGCAAACCCCCATCCAATCTAATTTTGGCTGTAACATGTTGGCGTTGGTCAATGGGGAACCCCAACTATTAACCATTAAGCGGTTTTTAGAAGTTTTCATCGATTTTCGGGTGGAGTGCATTATCCGCCGCACCCAATTTCAATTGCGCAAAGCAGAACAACGGGATCACATTCTCCAGGGTTTATTAATTGCCCTGGGCTCCAACCTAGAGGAAGTAATTAGGATTATTCGTCAATCCGCCGATACGGTTAGTGCAAAGGCCGAATTAAGTACCGCTTTCGGTTTAAGTGAGATCCAAGCCGATGCCATTTTACAGATGCAGCTACGTCGTCTCACCGCCCTAGAAGCAGATAAAATTCAGCAAGAACATGAGGATCTATTACTGCAAATCGCAGATCTTCAGGATATTTTGGCCCGGCGGGAACGCATTGAGGCCATCATCATCGAGGAATTGACCCAAATCCAAGCTAGCCATAGTACCCCCCAGGGTTACAGAAATTATTCAAGCCCAAGGGGAACTACTCGATCGCGACCTGATCGCCAATGAAAAATCCGTGATTTTGATTACCGAGCAAGGGTACATCAAACGGATGGCGATCGATGACTTTGAACAACAAAACCGTGCCACCAGGGGAAAAGCCGCCGCCAAAATGAAGGAGGACGATGGAGTTGCCCAGTTCCTCACCTGTTGCGATCACGATGATTTACTCTTTTTTAGTGATCAAGGTTTAGTCTATAGTCTGCCGGCCTACCAAGTGCCCGCTGTGTCCCGTACAGCCAGGGGAATGCCCATGGTGCAGATGTTACCCATTAGTAAAGATGACAAAATCACCTCCGTGTTAAGTGTTTCAGAGTTTGTGGAAGATCAATATATTGTCACTGTTGAACCCGTTAAAGGCTTTAACTCAAAAAACCGTACTCACCCGCCTTTAGTAACATTCGCTCCAACGGTTTAATTGCCATCTCCCTCGCAGACGGAGATCAACTCAAATGGGTCAAACTCGCCACCGAGGAAGATAGCATTATTATCGGCAGCAAAACGGTATGGCTATCCATTTCCAAGTCGATAGTAAACAATTACGCCCCCTCAGTCGCAATACCAAAGGGGTAAGGGCCATGAAGTTAAAATCTGGGGATGAGCTGATCAATATGGATATTCTCTCAGCCCAGGTATTAGCCAGCTTAACCGATACCGAAGAAGATGGAGAAGATGAAGCCGATGACGTGTCTGAAGATCCTAAGGATCATGGCCCCTGGGTGTTAGTGGTTAGTAATGGTGGGTTTGGTAAACGGGTACCAGTGAATCGTTTCCGCCTCCAAAATCGAGCTGGCATGGGGTTACGGGCCATGAAGTTTAGGCTTAAGGGAGATACCCTCGCCACCCTAGATGTGGTCTATGAAGACAGTGAAATGATGATTATTAGTAATCGGGGCATCATGATCCGTCAACGGGTTAATGCCATTTCCCTCCAATCCCGTAATGCTACGGGGGTAAGGGTACAACGCCTCGATAAGGATGACTCGATCGCTGCGGTGGGCATTGTCCCTTCAACGGAAGACGAGGATGAAATCTTAGATCTTAATGGTGAGGTAGCCACGCCCGAAGAAACCCCCTCAGAGGAGTAGGAATGATTGCCCAACGGAACTAATAACAGTCACAAAATTATGCCACTTAGTGGATTAACCGATGGTAAATCAAGCATCGGCATCCACTGGGGCATTGGAGAAAATAACTTCTCTCCGTTGC
>JAAUPO010000336.1 GCA_012033095.1 Synechococcaceae cyanobacterium RL_1_2
ATGATGTTTGGGGACAATCGTTCAAGTAATTACCCCAAATTTGGGGGTAGTTTAGGGGGCTCGTGGCGTAAGTCCTGAACAAGTTAAAACGACATTAACGACATTAACGACATTACATAAAAAAAAGAACAAGCGATCGCTCCTGTTAATTAGGGGGTGATCGCTTGTTATTAGGGGGACTTATCCCGAATTAGTAATCGGTGTGACGATCGCCCAATATTCAACATTTTCCTAATACTGCGGGCAAAATCTGAAAAATTTGATAAATCAGACTATCACTTTTGATGGGGATCTATACGCCGATCTAGGTTAAACCTCTTTTTTGATAGGGCCATCTTGCGAAAAGATGGCCCTAACAAGGGGCTAAGGCTTCAGTGCGTTAATGGTCGATTCCATAAACGTTGCGATCGCTTTTTGTTTTTCCGTAGAACTAGTTTCGATATAAACCCGAATCAACGGTTCCGTACCGGAGGGGCGAAGGAGCACCCAACTACCTTCTTCGAGGTAGAGTTTAATGCCATCTTTGCGGCCCACTTCCTTGACTTTAATACCGGCTACTTCCATCGGGGGGTTAGAGGTACATACCGCTAACACATTATCTTTATGGGCAGGGGTCAGATGGAGATCGAGCCGTTGATTATAGGCCGGGCCGCGGGCTAAGGAAATCACTTCCGAAACCAATTGGGATAGGGGCTTTCCTTCGTAGGCGATCGCTTCCACAATGAGCATATCTGCCAAAATACCATCCTTTTCAGGGATATGGTCAATCACACTGAGGCCACCGGATTCTTCGCCGCCGATGAGTACTTGGGTTTCCCGCATTTTTTCCCCAATATATTTAAAACCCACGGCGGTTTCAAAAATTTCTAAACCATGGTCGTGGGCAAAATTATCGAGTAAATGGGTGGTGGCAACAGTCCGCACGATCGCGCCTTTTTTCCCTTTATTTTTAAGTAAGTGACGGGCCAACACTAACAAGACGGTGTTAGGGGTAAGCATGGTGCCCTGTTCATCTAAGACCCCAAAGCGATCGCTATCCCCATCGGTGGCCAAACCCACATCCGCTTGATCCGTTAACACCGCATGGGCTAGATCCTTGAGTTGCTCCCCTTTAGGTTCTGGCATCCCCCCCCCAAATAGCACATCCCGATAGGTGTTCAAGGATTCAGTCTCACAACCACAATGGGCCAACACTTCATCCAAATAACCGCGAGAGGTGGAAAATAACGCATCATACTTAACCTTTACTTTTGCTCGACGGATGGTTTCCACATCAATCAAGCCATAGATAAATTTCAAGTAGGCTGGTTTTGGATCAAAGATAGAAATCTGGCTACTATAGTCCTGAGTGGGTAATTCCCCAGAAGAACTATTTAAGCTATCCACAATTTTGTCAGTAATCGCAGGGGTAGCAGGCCCAGCATAATCAGGAATATACTTGATCCCACAATAGGGGGCAGGATTGTGGCTAGCGGTAAACATTAATGCCCCAGCGGAGTTTAAATATTTAGCGTTATAAGCAATGACTGGGGTCGGACAATCCCGATCGACAATTTTTACTGTCCACCCAGCTTCGGCTAAGACCTGGGCTGAAAGGTTGGCAAACTCATCCGCAAGGAATCGGGTGTCATAGGAAACTAACACGGGTCGATCCTTACTATAGGCTGTCTCTAGGTAGGCCGCGATCGCTCTAGTTACTTTTGCCACATTAGTAAAAGTAAAATCATCGGCAATGATGCCTCTCCAGCCGTCCGTACCAAAGATGATGGGGGGATTACTTGCTATGCTCATGCGCTCTCTAAAAGTTAAATTAAAAATTAATGCTTGTTATTAGTTAGTGCCTATTCTAGGAGATAAAAGGCCGAGGGCAACAGGGCCCCACCCCATCTCCTACAATCTATACAATCTAATTGTATTGCTCCACCTAAGTTATCAATCTTGATACATTGATAGGGCATTAATCATGGGTAAGGGCCCATCCCCCCTCACTCCCTTAACTGCATTCTTTTGCCATGGACTGGCTCCCCTCACCCCATGAATTTACATGAATTTACATCAACCCAATCCAGTTAAAAGAAGCTTCTTGATCCAAACAATGGTTGTGTTTTTCAGTGGAGTGGTGGTGGCAGGGATCGGCATGGCCTTAAACCCGGACGGTTTTGACAAATTTTTTTCCGTAGCTGAACAAATACCCCCCTCAACTTCGAGCTTGAGCTATTACTGGGATGTGAATGCTTACGCAGAACTGGTTTTAAATCCCCAATGTTCGGCGTTTTACCCCCTGTGGCCAGCCCTAATTAGAGCCATGGCCCACCCCCAGAATATTCATGAAGCAGCCTATATGATGGGATGGGTTTCTAGGCTGCTCTGGATTATTTCCTTACCCTTGACTATTTTGGTTTTTAGACAGGGGTTGAACCATCATCGGGTAGCGTTTATCTGTGTTCTTTTGTACAGCCTCAGTCCATTTTCGATCTTTCGCGTCATTGGATACACCGAAAGCCTATTTGCTATTTTGAGTCTAGGTTTAATTTACGTTTGTGGGCTAGTAAGCGATCGCAACCCCACGGTTTTAGGTAATACAATTTTAGTTAAGACAATGTTTGGTGGGGCCATTGGCATCCTGGGATGTTTAATTAGCTTAACTCGTCCCACCTTAGTCCAAATTATTGGTGCCTCCGTTGCCACCTTAATAACCCTATGGTTGGTTAGTTATGGTAAAAATCTTCAAAGTCTGGCCTCAGATAGTTCTCGTCCTAGGGCGATCGCTTATATCAAAACAACGAGTATGGACTTTGTACACCAGCACCGTTCATCTCTATTCATTAGTTTTTGCTTAATTGGGGGAGCCATCATCGGCTATAGCATTTATGGTTATTTTTGTTTGCACCATAGCGGCGATTTCTTTGGCCCCTTTAACCAGCAAAAAGCATGGAATAAAAGTTTTGGGTTTAGACCATGGTTACTGTTTACTTCTAAATCTCCTCTCCAGGATTTATTAGGATTATATTTTCCTGGGTTATTGTGGCTGATCGCGATCGGGAATCTATTAGAGGGGGCCCAAGTTTATACAATGCCCCGGTTAGACTGGGGTAAAATCAGTTGCTTACTTCAAGCCTATCCGCCCCTGTGGGTGCTCTATCAAAGTTGGCACCATTA
Organism: Synechococcaceae cyanobacterium RL_1_2; assembly: GCA_012033095.1. GTDB lineage: Bacteria > Cyanobacteriota > Cyanobacteriia > Cyanobacteriales > JAAUPO01 > JAAUPO01. The sequence continues at coordinate 3,160 of JAAUPO010000336.1, forward strand.
CCGCGATCGCCAAAATCAATTAGCAATAACCAAGCATGATAGCCCTGACGGTGGGGGACAGCCGCGATCGTTTAGGTTTATGGAATCCTATATTTTTTGGTTTTCCCTTTACTTCAGCTTTGCCCATAGTGCTATTGTGTTGTTAACTCAAGATCGATTAGTGAGCCTAGGTCGATATATTTTTGGTCAACCATTTATTTTTTTAGCGTTGGGTTACTTATTCATTGATTTAAGACATTATCTAAAACCCCAACAAAGAACTTTTTTATGTTTACACATTGATGGGATGTTCTACGGTTTTATTAATAGAACAATGGGTTAGATATGGAGCGCATAAATGGCTAGGTTAAACCCCAAGAAACATAGCTTTTTTCCTATTGATCATCATCTTTACCATCATCGTAGCCAGAGTAGTTAAGCCCTAGTCCCAGGGATGAAGGCAGATCAAATAAGGGCCAATGATAGTTGAGCTTTATATATAGTTAATTGGATTTAGTATGGGATTTTTTATTCTTGCCACAGACTGATTTCAGCTCTATTTATTTCCCATAATTATTGAAAAAGACTATAAAGTTATAGACACAGATACCGCCAAATTTGCCTTAAAAAAGGTTTGATTGAGATAGTCAAGATAAAAATCCGTAGGGCGAACCTAAGAATATTATCTAAACCCAGGGTTATTGATTATCCGGCGATCGATATAACCTTCATGATCCTTACCTGTATAGAACCACCCTTCAAGGGATAATAAAAAATCGAAGGCGAGGGGTTGTGCCACAATAATAAATGGAAAAAAATTACGACTTATGGATTTGATCGTGACAATGGATCAACCATTGGGATAAAATAAAATCTCTGTATCAATGTCCTCCG
>JAAUPO010000337.1 GCA_012033095.1 Synechococcaceae cyanobacterium RL_1_2
TGCGGTATTGGTGGGCCCGATCGCGATCGAGATCAATCCATTCAAATCCATCCAATTCCCCCCTCCATTGGGCCGCAGTGGCAACCAACCCATTCCATTCCTGGGAAAATTCCTCAAAAAGGCTTCCACTGGGCCAGGAGCGGCGGGCAAAGGACAGTTCAACAATAGCTTGGTTAAATCGGTTTTGCGTCCAGGTTCGTAGAGATCATTTACTACATAGCGATAGGGGGGAATGTGGGGGTTATATTCATTGGTTGTGCTGTGGCGGCCTACCATTAAAGAGCGATCGTGGAATTCCAAGGACGCAATCTCACACCCAGATAGGGCAGCGGCTTGCTCAAACATCTCCTGGAGTTCTGGCGCATAATAACAGGTCATCATCATGGGGGTTTGACTTTCCGCCGATTCAGCTAAAAAGCTCATGCAGTAGGCCCATCGCGATTCTTGCCATTTAGTAATCCATTCAATGGAATACCGCCCCAACACATCAATCAAAATTAACGATTCTGTTTGATTCGCTTTAATTACCTTAAATACATTAATTAACACCCCTAACATTTCCTCTGGGGTGAGGTGGGAATAGGGCACACCACAGGAATAATAAAGCTGGGTAGGATGGTTGGGTACAGCTTCTCGAATATCCTGCAAACAAAATTTAGCGTTAGGTTCATCCGCCCATTTTTCCTCTGCCGTCGCAATCATTTGAGGACTAATATCAACGCCGGTATAGAAAATATGATCCTTCGTAATGGCTAAGTCCCCTAGAATTTGGTGTAATAGGGTTAATCCTTCCCCAATGCCACAACCGAAATCCACCACGCTAATTTCTTTTAAACCCAGATCCTGCACTAACTTAGTCACGACTTGTTGGGTCAGGTTGCTGGAAAAAGCATTTTCCCATTGCACCTTAACTGGATCTTGTCTTTTGGGGGAAAGATAATGGTTAACCGCTGTTTTATAGGTATCCGTCTCTGATGACATAGGTGATTTTAGGGGTAAGCTAAGGGGCTAAGGACAAAAAATTGAGGTAAACCCTTGATTTGCCATGGTTTTTCTTGGTTCATCATATCAAGCTATTTGGATTAAACTCAACCCTAGGGACAGTTGTTTTTAGTCCTTGGTGTCGGTGTTAGGGATGGTTTTGGGGGGGAGGAACTCGCAGGGGTAACGATCGCCTTAACGCCATCCATGCCATGGGATTTTTTCCCAACGCGAACATAATCTAGTACCCATCGGGTTACCCTAGTAAAGCTGATCGTTTATTAATGCAATTTTGCTGTGGATAACCATGGGCCAAGAGATCGCCACCAAACAATCCCCCATTACCCATACGGATCAAGTGGATCCGAGCCAATTAACCCCCATGTTTCAGCACTATGTGGGGATGAAACGACAATATCCCCAAGCGTTGATGCTCTATCGGGTGGGGGATTTTTTTGAATGTTTTTTTCAGGAGTGCGGTGACGGTATCCCAGGAATTGGAATTAATGCTCACCAGCAAAGAGGGGGGGAAAGAAATTGGTCGGGTTGCCATGACCGGAGTGCCCCACCATGCCCTCGATCGCTATAGCCGTCAATTGGTGGAAAAGGGTTACGCGATCGCGGTGTGTGATCAAGTCGAAGATGCCGCCAATGCCGCCCTAGAAAAACGCATGGTGGAGCGACAAGTAATTAAGGTGCTCACTCCTGGGACGGTGACGGAGGAGGAAATGCTCACTGCCCGCAAACATAACTTTTTGGCCTCCGTGGTCATTACCCCGAAATTGTGGGGGTTAGCCTATGCTGATATTTCCACAGGGGAAATGTTTGCCACCCAACACCATAATTTGGAAAGTTTACAGGTGGAATTGATGGCCCTACAACCATCGGAAATTTTAGTCCCGACCTCCGCCCCCGATCTACAAGGTTTATTACGGCCTGGGGAACAGAGTAAGGATATTCCAGATATTTTACCGGATTGTTTTTGTTACTCCCTACGATCGCAGGTTTATTTCCAACTCGATGAAGCCAAAAATATCTTACTCGAAACCTTTAATCTGCGATCGCTCGAAAGTACGGGCTGTAGCCATTTACCCCTGGCGTTACGGGCTGCGGGGGGGTTGTTGAAGTATGCCGAGGAAACCCAAAAAGCCCATCAAGTGCCCCTACAGATCCTCAAAACCTATAGCCTCGAAGACTATCTAATTGTGGATTATCAAAGCCGCCGTAATTTAGAACTAACCCAAACAGTGCGGGATGGTAGCTTTTACGGTTCTTTACTATGGGCTTTGGATCGTACCCGTACTGCCATGGGGGCCCGGGCCCTACGACGATGGTTATTACAACCCCTCCTAGACGTGGAAGGCATCCGTGCTAGACAAGCCTCCATTCAGGAACTGAAAAATGATAGTTCCCTACGGGAGGAACTCCAGCATATTTTGAAAGGGATCTATGACCTCGAACGCCTATCGGGTCGAGTGGGGGCGGGTACGGCTAATGCTAGGGAGTTATTGGCCTTAGCTGATTCCCTATTGCGCCTCCCTGAATTGGCCCACTTGGTCCGCCAGGCCCATTCCCCTTACCTTCAAGTTGTAAAGCAGGTACCGCCGGCGTTAGAACAATTAGGGACGTTCATTGTCCAATCCTTAGTGGAAAGTCCGCCGTTACACCTCAAGGAGGGGGGGGTAATCCGGGATGGGGTCAGTGAGGAATTGGATACCTTGCGTCGGTTAGCGATCGAGGATGAGGACTGGCTTGCCAATTTAGAAGTACGGGAACGCAGTAACACCGGGATCGGTAAATTGAAGGTGGGCTATAACAAAACCTTTGGCTATTACCTCAGTTTGCCGCGATCGCAGGCGGATAGTGCTCCAGACCATTACATTCGGAAACAAACCCTTACCAACGAAGAACGATATATCACCCCCGAACTAAAGGAACGGGAAAATCGGATTTTGACCGCCAAGGACGATTTAAACCAGTTAGAGTATGAGCTATTTACTGAACTACGGGGGAAAGTGGCCGAACAAGTAGAAGCCATTCGCCAGGTGGCCAAAGCGGTGGCGGCGTTAGATATTTTGGCTGGTTTGGCGGAGGTGGCCGTATATCAAGGTTATTGTTGCCCCCACGTCCATGAAGGGATTACGTTTAATCTGGTGAATGGTCGTCATCCGGTGGTGGAGCAGTCCTTAGGCCATGGTTTATTTGTCCCCAACTCCACCCATTTAGGGGGCAAAAGGTTACCGGATTTGGTTATTCTGACGGGGCCCAACGCTAGCGGCAAAAGTTGTTACCTTCGCCAGGTCGGATTAATTCAATTGATGGCCCAGATGGGGAGTTTTGTTCCGGCTGATCGCGCCGAGTTAGGTATCTGCGATCGCATTTTTACCCGGGTGGGGGCGATGGATGATTTAGCCACTGGTCAATCAACATTTATGGTGGAGATGAATGAAACGGCAAATATTCTCAACCATGCCACCCAACGTTCCCTAGTACTGCTCGATGAAATTGGCCGGGGCACTGCAACCTTTGATGGCCTCTCGATCGCCTGGGCCGTGGCGGAATATCTCGCTACGGAAATTAAAGCGAAAACCATTTTTGCGACCCATTACCACGAACTAAATGAGCTAGCTTCTTTGATTAATAATGTGGCTAATTATCAAGTCACCGTCAAAGAATTAAGCGATCGCATTATTTTTCTCCATCAAGTTACCCCTGGTGGTGCGGATAAGTCCTATGGGATTGAGGCCGGTCGCCTCGCCGGTTTACCCCCTTCCGTCATTCAGCGGGCCCGGCAAGTGATGGGCCAAATTGAAAAGCACAGTAAAATTGCCGTGGGCCTAAGGAAAGGGACGAACCCCCCCCAAGGGAATCCCGATCGCCCCCTAGAGCAGCTTGATATTTTTAGCGATCCTCCGTAATTAGACACAACTCAATAAGGATCGTGAATTAAATAACTTAGAAATTTGTAAGGTATCCTTCAAGGGAGCATAACCCATCGATATTTCAGTTTAGATGTTATTAAATTCTTATTCCTAAAGGGCAAAC
>JAAUPO010000338.1 GCA_012033095.1 Synechococcaceae cyanobacterium RL_1_2
CCTTAAACCCTTGCCTCACAAGGACTCTAGTGAAGTCGACTGTAATCCTCGCCGCGTAATCTTTCAGACCTATTTACAGTTTTTTAGCGCAACTTTTTGTCCTAGTAGTTAGCCGATAGATACCAAATGAGTTCTATAAAAGTAACAGGAGGGACTTTATCCGAAAATCATCCGTATAATACATAATAATACATATAGCAGTCCTAAATAGCTTGTGGAAATTGAGTATGAAAGACAAGCCTAGTAAGGATCTTCATGTTATGACCTAGTTAGGACTGCTATCTTACTAAGTGTTTGATGGAATTTTTAGCTATTGGATAATTGATGTACAAGTAATGGTGGCTTGAGGCTCATCACTTTGATCAGGACTACCAATATTTAACCCACCAATATTTGAAGTTAGCAAGTCAGTATTAGCGGTTTAATCGGTTGATTAACCAAAGGGCAATTACGATCCCGGCGAAATGGGAAAAAATGGTGTGGGTATTGGCTAGGGCAATCATAAATTCCCCGGCATTCGGTAATTGGCTAGGGTCGATCGTGGAGGAATTGGCCCCTTGAGGTAGCTTAAGGAATTTGCCTAGAAGTAAACCAACTAAGGTTTCAGCTCCAACGATCGTTAAAAACATCCCCGTTATATTACTAATTAAACCGAGGTTAATAATGCGTAGGGTATAGCTTTTTTTCGGTCTAAGGGCTGGGTCAAGGGTCATCATCAGGTTAGCAATCTTTTTATAGCGAAAGAAGAAAAAGATACTAACCACAAGGGCAATTACCCCTGCCGCTGCACAAAATAAACCAAAACCAATACCGGGATAAAGGGTTTTTGAGCCTAAAAAGGTCGCACTGGCAATCAACAAAATGGCGGCTGAAATTACCCCCAACACAATTTGTAACCAGAAACCCACAGTACTAGCTAACCTAATGGCCGCCGCCGCTTTTTGTACCGCGATCGGGACAGAGGATGATGCTGGTGCAGCTCCGCCGCCCCGAGATGGAGTAATACCGGATTCTTGACTCATGGGAAATGGTTACGAAGAATAAAGAATTAAAGAACTTATAAAGTTAAAGCTAACTAAAACTTCAAATTATTTAAAAGTAATATTTATGAATTTTGCCAGGTAAGCATCAATTTATTTTGTTTAATTAGTCCCTACCCGCGATCGTGATTATAACTTAAGCTCTCAAATCCATCTGCTCAAACCCCAGCTATTTCCATTCTGTCCCATTTCCTCTAACGTCGATTCATCATCTCCATGGAATGATATGGGGCATGGAAATAATTTGTTGGCTTTGGTGTTATTTTTTGTACTCCAGGGATTAGCCTTCAGGTCATAGACATGCCATCAACAATGAATTACCATTGGCCTATCGATTAAAATCCCAACATCAATACGCGTTATGATGGGTTAAATTTCTGTTTTGCATATTTGCATAAAATATCCATAGGATATCAAGATATATTTAGGAATATTTAGGAGCTAATTAGGTTTAGTGAATTCATCGGTTAAAGTAGGAATTTTGGGCGCTACTGGTGCAGTAGGCCAAGAGTTGATGGAACTTCTGGTAGAAAGAGATTTTCCTGTGAGTGAATTACGGGTGTTAGCCTCTCCCCGTTCCGCAGGCTCAACCCTAGATTTTAAAGGACAAAAAATTACCGTTCAAGAAACCACTGCTGAATCCTTTGCGGGTCTAGATATTGTCCTAGCTTCGGCTGGGGGATCCACCTCGAAACAATGGGCACAAACCATTGTGGATGCTGGGGCGGTCATGGTGGATAATTCTAGTGCTTTTCGCATGAACGATCGCGTCCCCTTAGTCGTCCCAGAAATTAATGCCGCTGCCCTTAAGGAACATCAGGGCATTATCGCTAATCCTAACTGCACCACTATCATTATGGGGGTGGCGATCTATCCCTACATCAGTTACAACCGATTAAACGGGTAGTGGTGTCCACCTATCAGTCTGCTAGTGGAGCGGGGGCAAGGGCCATGAAAGAAGTGGAAGTCCAAACCCAAGCCATTCTTAACGGCGAAGAACCCCAAGCAGAAATTTTTCCCTATCCCCTGGCGTTTAATTTGTTTCCCCACAACTCCCCCCCTCACGGATCTCAGTTACTGTGAAGAGGAAATGAAAATGGTCAATGAAACCCGAAAAATTTTCGGTGTAGAGGATTTTCGTTTAACTGCTACCTGTGTTAGGGTTCCTGTGTTGCGGGCCCATTCCGAAGCTATCAATTTAGAATTTGACCAGCCGTTTTCCGTTGCCAAAGCCCGTGAAATTTTAGCCACAGCCCCCGGCGTAACTTTACTTGAGGATTGGGATAAAAATTATTTTCCCATGCCGATCGATGCCACTGGGCAAGATCCTGTTTTAGTCGGTCGTATCCGTCAAGATATTTCCCACTCCAACGGTTTAGAATTATGGGTCTGTGGGGATCAAATTCGTAAAGGAGCCGCCCTCAATGCCATTCAGATTGCAGAAGAGCTAGTACAGCAAAATCTTCTCCATCCCCAACAAGTGATCCAACTCTAACAGGGACATAATTTATGGTTAACAACGGTTTTGGCAACATTCTTACCGCCATGGTTACGCCTTTTCGGGCAGACGGGTCAGTTGATTTTGAAGAAGCAGAAAAACTAGCAATTCATTTGGTGGAAAATGGTAGCGATGGTTTAGTGGTCTGCGGTACTACCGGTGAATCTCCTACGTTGACATGGGAAGAAGAGGTGGAACTATTCAAGGTTATTAAACAAGCCCTGAAGGTTTACCCAAATAAAATCATTATTGCTGGGACAGGCTCTAACTGTACTTCCGAAGCGATCGCGGCAACTCAACAGGCGGTAGAACTAGGCCTTGATGGTTCCTTACAAGTGGTGCCCTATTACAATAAACCGCCCCAGGATGGTCTTTACGAACATTTTAAAGCAATCGCCCAGGCCTGTCCAAGCATGGCGATTATGCTCTATAACGTTCCCGGCCGAACTTCCTGCCGGTTAGAGCAGCCCACGGTGAGTAAGCTAGCTGAAATCTCCAATATTACTTGCATTAAAGAAGCTAGTGGAGATTTGGAATTAACAGCTCAGATAAGGAACCATACCCCCGATGATTTTGCCATTTATTCTGGGGATGATTTTTTAACCCTACCCATGATGACCGTTGGGGGAAAAGGGGTCGTTAGTGTAGCCAGTCATATTGTGGGTAACCCCATGCAACAGATGATTGATGCTTTTTTTGCCGGAGATTATCAAACCGCCATTAAGATACAACTGCAATTAACTCCCCTGTTTAAATCTTTATTTTGTGTAACCAACCCCATTCCGGTCAAAACAGCCCTCGCCCTCCAAGGTTGGCAAACAAGTACTTTGCGATCGCCCCTCATCAGCGGTTCTGAAGAACTACAAAAACACCTTAAAACCGTAATGAACTCCCTGAATTTACTTTAAAAGTAATTATCTATGATAAAAATACCAACCGATCAAAGCAAAAATTATGATGTAACTAAAGTCTAGAGTCTTATCTTATTAATAATCAATAATTTATTATTTGCAGTTAATTGATTGATTTAATTTTAATTAGGTTAGGCACAATTTAACTAAACGATAAATCATGAAATCGTTAGGCTCAACGATTTATTCAATCAGAACCCAGTACTGGATTAAACCCAATATTATTTTTTCCCTTAAGTTGAATTTAATTTGAATTTAAGTTGAATTTTTCAACCCTAAATTGCCCTCCATCAATATTATGATAATTCACAATTAAAGCTACTAGCTTGTTATGTTCAAAAACAATGAAGTTAGAAAAAAAACATATTCAATGTCCGTTTATTTGTTTTTAATTAGTTTAAAAAATAAATAAAAAAATGGCCTATAGCTAATAACAAAATGCCAAAGAACATTACTTTTCCCTTAAAAGCTGTTTATAAAGTCCCCCTTACCTCCCATGCTAGGGAAAATCCCCTAGATTTTAACCAATGAAGTTCCCAAAATTGCGGGATTTAGGGGACGACTCAACAACATTTG
>JAAUPO010000339.1 GCA_012033095.1 Synechococcaceae cyanobacterium RL_1_2
TCGGCAATGATAATTTAAACTTTGTAAAAGTTAACTTACCCTATTACTTGGCTAGCAGATGATGTTGAATACCTAAAATTAGGGCCCAGGAAAACTTGGCACAATAATTTCAGCGAAAACTGGGATGAGTTGGCGGGTATCCGTAAAAGCATACCGCTGTTGTTCGGGGGTGGGATAATCTCGGTAGAGGAAGTTCAGGGCGATCGCTTGTTGATAATAGGAGCGAATTAATTGTGAATTATCGGGGGTTAAAGCATGGTAGCCCACGGCTAAGTTGTAATAACCAGGGGCATATTGGGGATCTTTTTCCTTGGTGCGTTGAAAATCAAAAATAGCCCGTCCATAGTCCTGTTTTCCTTCTGCGTAGGCAATGCCCCGATTATTATAGGCATCGAGGTAATTTGGGTTCAGGGCGATCGCTTGGCTGTAATCGGCAATGGCTTGATCGTAATTTTTGAGGCGGTAATTAACAATACCCCGTTGGAAATAGGCAATGGCATTGTGGGGATCAAGCTTAATCGCTGTACTATAGTCGGCGATCGCTTTCATATACTGTTTCATGTACTGTTGACGGTTAACGAGTATGGGTTCTAAGGATTCATACTCAACTCCCACCTGTTGCTCATAATAAGCCCGCCCCCGATGGAGATAGGAAGCTATAAATGAAGGATCAAGTTTGATCGCGGTGGTGTAGTCCGCAATCGCCTGGGTATAACTAAGTTGTTGGTGCTGCAACACCCCTCGATTGTGATAGGCCATGGCATAGTCAGGCTCAAGTTCTATCGCTTTCGCGAGTAGGGATAATCCCTTATCGGAATAAAAGGCACTGCTATAGGCAAGGGCCCAGTTGTTGTAAAACACAGCTAGGGGGAGCCCGTCAGGAGCATGATCAATGGCCACACTATAGTCCGCGATCGCCCCATCAAAATCCCCCGTGCGATATTTTGTCACCCCTCGGTTAAAGTGGGCAAGGACGTGGTGGGGTTCTAGGCGAATTACTGCTCCATAATCTGCGATCGCCTCCTGATAACGTTTCAACTCATAATTACGATGCCCTCGACCTAAATAGGCAGTCAGATCCCCAGGATTAGCCCTAATTTGCTGGTTATAGCGATCAATGTCTTCATCCTCCCGTTGGGTAAAAATTGACGGTAACGATAATGGCTCCTGTGAAAACCAAGTTGGTCTAGTGGCAGTTGGCAACATTTCAGCTACTAAACTTGGGGCAGGCTCTAGCTGTATATCTGGCAACTCCAATATTGGTTGTCGGACAAACAAACCATCCAACTTCGAAGTTGGGGAACAATTGCGATCGCAAAATATTGTTCAGCCAGATGGTGATAAGACCGTTCGCCATGGTCAAATAAACGGAAGGAGGTCCAAGGTTTTACCGTGGAAGAGCCACTCATCGCCATTTGATCGGTCATCGGCGCAGCGATCGCTTGATCAACGGTTAACCCAGGAGTAGGTAGGTTAGATGTTTGATCGATAGTTGTAGGGAAGACGACCGATTCCTTTGTACTGCGGGACTGACCTACATAAAAATAAGCCGTTGGGAGATAATACCTCTCATCATTGCCATAGCCCGTGCTACCAATTTCGGCAAAATATGCTGGTGTACCTAAAGCCACTTCGGTGGTCATTAGCCGATTACTACAGAGGGGAGAACTATCCTTAGCCTCCACCAGCGGTGGCATCACAAAAAACGCAAAAAAGCCACCCAATAAAGAACCTATTTGTCTTTATCTTTAATGGTGATCTTCCCTTGGCCTTAACCACGATCATCATTTTCCCCCTAGAGCCTCGAATTTAACAATCCCAATAACCAAAGTAACCATCCACATCGCCATAATAGATAGTCCTTCCATTTTTCAATACCGATAGCGATCGCCAAGGATTCATGGCGTAGGCTCCACTGGTCTGAATTTGATAGGTATAGTCACCATTCGTTACTTTATAAGTGGCTACGTCATTTTCCCGTGTCCAGGTGGCATTTTCCAAAAAAATTGAATCCCCTGAACTGCGGGATTGACCAATATAATAATAGGCGGTTGGCCCATAGCAACCAGGTTCTTCATCGTAATAACCCGTACTACAAAAAGCGGCATCGTATTCTCGGGTACGGATGGCTACTTCTGTTACCAGATCTAAGTTTTCACATAGTACAGAGCTGTCATTAGCCATCGCGGCGGATTGTAGGCTTAATCCGGCGATGGTTGCCCAGATGACCCCAGGGAAAAACGATGTAAGGCGTTTCATGAAGATCATTATTCCACATCTCCTCAGGTAAGAACTGTTAATTATTAGGTCAATATGACGTAACAACGCTCTAAAAGTTGGATCAATAGTTAAACATGCTATGTTAGTTTTTCTTGCCAATATCCTAATTTACCTTGGGGCGGCCCTCGCTAGTGTGGCAGGAGCTTGCTTGATTACGATTATGATCTCCGAATACAAGTAAGCAGAAACCTTAGATAGTTAATTCCTGGGCTAATTTAATTGCCTCGCTCATACTAGTCGCATTAGCCACCCCCGATCGGCAATATCAACGCGGTGCCATGGTCGGGGGAAGTACGGATAAAGGGTAATCCGATCGTGGTATTCACTGCGTAATCAAATCCCCATAAGTTTTACAGGGATTAAACCTTGATCATGGTACAACGCCAGGTAACCATCCGCTGGGTTATTACGGCCATCTAAAAACCAAGCTTGGCCAGCACTCACCCACATTGTATCTGGGGGATATAGTCCCTTTAAGGTGACTTGGGGATAGGTTTGACGCTGCTCCTCCAACCATGGCTCTAACCAATCCTGTTCCTCCTTACCTAATTTTCCTCCTTCTCCACTGTGGGGATTTAGTCCCGCGATCGCGATCGTGGGGTGGTCTAATTTAAAATGCCTGTGCAACGTTTCGATTAATAAGTTTAATTTTTGGGACATTAAGGTTGGGGTTAATAACTCTGGCACCGATCGCAGTGGCACATGGGTAGTAGCTAATAAACACCGCAACGGCCAACTGGTATGGGGGGAACGACCCACAAACATCATGCCAAAATCCTTACTTTGGGCCCTAGAGGCTAAGACTTCGGTTTGGCCTGGCCAATCATGGCCCGCCCGTTGCCACCAAATTTTAGCGATCGGGGCAGTGACGATCGCGTTAAACTCCCCCGCTAAGGTTCTGGTAATAGCTTCGTTTAACCAATTAAAACTAGCAGCACCCCCAGTGATGTGGGGTTGTCCCAGTTCTATTCGTTCGCCCATAGGCACATCAATAACCGATAAATGCTCAGGGTCGGCAAACTTACCCCGATCCCGAAAGCGATTATAAAGGGAAATTAACCAGGAGCGATCGCCGACTAAGGTAATGCGATCGCGTGCTTCGGGAGTCATGGTTCCTAGGGCTTTTAAAATGACTTCTGGCCCAATGCCGGCCGGATCTCCCACCGAAATTACTAATTTTGCCATCCCAAATCCTATCTATAATCTTTTTGAATAATTACGGGAAATAAATAGAGCTAAAAGCATTCCATAGGAACAAACAGCTATCCCATACTAAATTAAATTCACTATAGTTTTACTAGTTTTATCTCTTTAAATGCCTAAATTTTAAATGCCCAAATTGTAAGCCATGACCTCAGGGGTTTAAGGATCGCCGATCGCGAACAAGTTGCAATCTTTCCCCCGTTATCCTCAATTTCAAAAAATAATAGAGACTAATTAAACCAATTAAAAATAATTAAACTAAATTTAATCATTATTATTACTGCCTAGCTAGACTTTTGATGAATTTTAGAAAGATGATCTGTCGCTCTAATTTGAATATTTAGTATTATGCCAACTTTTTATACCAACTTTTTCCCTAAGCTGATCTCGATCAAGGAATTAGCTCCTAGACCAATGGTTTCATGCCCCATTAGGAATTAAGGTTAATTACATCCAATTAATGGAAATGTAATTACATTTTAATTAAATCTTCTACCTACTAGGACAAAGAGCTTACAATGTTTTCCCTGCAAGGATTT
>JAAUPO010000340.1 GCA_012033095.1 Synechococcaceae cyanobacterium RL_1_2
TCAGACTATTTTCTAAGGTAAATTGAAGGGAATTTTTTTAGGGTCTGTCATCATTTAAACCTGAAACTCTTCTTAGCTAAGGATTTCAGTTTAAAACTATACTTTCTGAACCTGGCTCAGGATCAACGTTTTAATGCTAATTGATGACACTCCTTAGTTTAAATAAAGGCAAACTGCTAGACCTAAATTTACAATGTTTCTAAAAAAGCTAGTAAATCTGCCATTTCCGATGAACTAGGTTGGAACTGGGGCATGGGAGGCGTTTTTCCTTCGGTGACTTGTTTAATGATGCCTTTTCTACTTTTATGTTGTCTGACATTCTGTAAACTTGGGCCCACTAAACCTTGGCCTTGACTACCATGGCAACCTGCACAATTAAATTGGAATATTTCTTCCCCGCGATCGCTTTGGCCTTGTAAAGATAGCACTTGATTAATATAAGGATTTGTGCTGTAGGAAAAAGCAAAAGTAATTATCACCCCTACTAGGACTAATCCAGCTATAATCCCCATCAATGTTTTGAAAGGGATAGCTGATGGAGTTTCCACGAGCTGATTTTCCATGGTTAGTGCTTATTAGGGGATAATTGTGAATAGACTCTTTACATTTTGCAATAAAAGCCGGCAAAAAAGCTACTGTGGATCTAGGGATTTTAGGATCAATCCGATCTTCTTCATTATTTATTTAGATTGTTACATGACTATAGCGATGGTGAGCCATGATTATTCCTATCACTAGAGAAACCCTTGAAGAGCTAATTCCTGTGGTCGCCACTAGCTCCCAGTATCTATATTACTGGGGAGACGTAACGAGTTTTTTGCGGCGGGCTTTAATTTCTTTTGTCATGGTTGTCGGATTATTTATTCTAGGGGCAGTGCTAGGGGACGGAGCCCATGGTTTTATTTTAATTTCCCAAGTAATTGGTGGCCTGTATTGGTTTTGGTCTCCTGTGTATTGGGCCAGCCTCAATAATCAAAAATACCGCAGTTATCAATATGCTGGTTTTTTTCGGGGGGAAATTTTAGACGTTTTTATCACGGATGAAATTGTGGAAGCGATCGATCGCATTAACGATCGCGGCCAATTGGTGATGGTGGAAAATAGGAAACGTTATATTAATGTGGAAGTGGGGGACGAAACGGGTTTTTCGGCGATCGTCCAGACCCCCCTTAAACGAATCCATAAGGGCCTCAATCCCGGTGAGTCCGCTGAATTAGTAGTGTTATCGAATGATGCGGATCTCTATCGCATTAAACAGATTAGTGATGCCTTCTTCCCCCGCACAAAGCTATGGGTCGGTTCCTATCCTTGCCTACGGCGGGATGCGTTTGAAGTGGTAAGCGATCGCTTAAGTAACCAACGCTATTGAACGTAATTACCGAGGACGACTCACCATCTGGTTATCAACAATGGATGGATAGTGCGATCCTCACACAGCCCTCACACAGCCATAGAACTTAGGCCATGGCAACGGGACTGGGATGGAAACACTAATAATCCCTAATTTTGAAAGGGAGTACTATGGCCCTAAAGCTTAGCCATTAGTGTTTTAACTTCCGGATTATATAACCGGAGATAGTTCCAATAGTTCCCTAGTACTGATTCTACGTAATTATTAGTCTCTGGAAAAGGAATATTCAAGATAAATAAATCTGGATCACTGTAGTCATACTCCTTCAGCCACTTATCCACATTACCTGGCCCCGCGTTGTAGCTCGCGATCGCTAGCAAAGAACTATTGTTATACAGATCATGGGTATGATCCAAATACCAAGTACCCAACTCCACATTGTCCTCCGGATCAGTTAACTTGAATGTTGGTTTATTGATCTTTTCTCCCACCCATTCCCCAGTAGTAGGCATTACCTGCATTAACCCTAAAGCTCCCACCGGGGAACAATATCCTTTTCAAAGCGGGATTCCTGACGAATCAAACCCATCACTAATAAAGGATTAAGGTCCCGTTGGGCTGACCAGGTTTCGATCAAGTCCTGGTAGGGCATGGCAAATAACGTCTCCCAATAAAAAGGTTCGGTACGCAGTTCCTGCCAACGTTTTTTAGCTTCCGGTTCCTCCCGTTGGCCTAGTTGCCAAATTTGATTAATTGCCCCTAAATATTTACCCTTATGGATTTTTAAAACTGCATCGGTAAACTGTTCATCCACATTGATCGTATCTTGAAAATTCAGTTGGGCTTCGAATAACTTACTAGCTTCAGTAATTTCCCCTAACTGATAAAGCTCCCGAAAAGCTTCTGATCCCACAAGGGGGGTAAAAGAACCTGAGGGTTTCTCAATCTTAGGTTGTAAGCTTTTTAATGTGGTAAAGTCCCCCACTTGCTCACCATAGCCCAACATAACTAGCGATCGCCAAGCATAGTAGGAATGAGGATAGGCTTTAGCCGTATATAAAAAATATTGTGCTGCATCCTCCGGCCGATTGAGTTTTGTTGCCCATTTTCCAATCCAAAATCCAGCTTTAGCCGTTAGATCTCCATCCAAATGGTTTTCTAAAATGGGTTGACTCCAGAGCCAAGCCGTTTTCCAGTCTTGCTTGGCATTCGCTTCTAGGGCTTTGCGCCAACGATATTTAGCATTGGCCTCGGATTTGGGATACTGATCCAATAATTGTTGCCAAGTTTTAGCAGAATTCTTTAGATCCCCCTGTCCCTCTAATAATTTAGCCTTTTGTTCTAACGCTTCCGGAGCGAACTGGGCATAGTTATTAATAATTTGGTTCAGTTGCTCGATCGCTGCTTGGGGGGGGAGTAGCAGTGCCATCCGTTGGCGAGCCCGAATCCCATCCTCCGCATCAGGAAACGCCCCAATCAATCGTTTATAAACAGGAATAGCTTCAGTTCCTCGATCGCTAACATGCAAACTACGGGCATGGCGATAAAGATTTTCAGGAGTGGGTTTGGCTTTAGCATAGGCTTCCGCCGCTTGCTCATACAAAAACGTTTGCCAGTAGCCATCCCCCACCATAGCCCAATCCTCTTGGGTCAGTTGATCCGGAAATTTTTCCCTCAAGCGATCGCGAATACGATTACTTCCAGGGTCTGTGGGATTTTGTCGGGCTAGTAATAATAACAAATCAAACTGATCAGGGTTTTCCTGGAGTTTAGTTTGGGCGAGGTTTTGAACCGCCGGATGGTAAGGATAGTCCTTCACTGCCCGTTGCCAATGGGTTTGATCGTATTTACTGAGGTAAATTAAAGCTTCCGCGATGATGGGCGAGTCCGGATAACTTGCCATTAATTGTTGCCAAGTAACTTTGGCCCCATCAATGTTATTGGTTAACTCCTGGCCCCTACCCCGTAACAATAAAATATGGGGAGCTAAAACCGGATAGGATTGCTCTAAATTATCCAAATAATCTAAAGCCTGTCCCCCTTCATAGTCCTTAATTAAATCCATCGCCAATAAAAACTTAGCCTGGTCACGCTCCATGGGTTTCCCATTTTGCACAACGGCCATCAATTTTTCCCGTCGTTGCTGGGCCGCTAAATCCTTCAAAGCCTTAATTTCTTCCCGGCCGGGATCTTCAGCGGGCAAAAAACCGAAATTAAGGGCAGGTAAAAATTTTTGAATCGTAGGCCAAGCAAGCATGAAGCCAGTGCTAGAAAGGGTTGCTACACCAATGATTGCCATTAATCTTCTCTTGTTAAGAGTTTGCTCAGCCATAAATTTAATGATCTTTAACGATAAGCGATCGCAGTGGGATGGAATTTGTGACGACGATCAATGAATTAAATTAATTAGGGTCTGTCATCATTTAAACTTGAAACTCTTCTTAGCTAAGGATTTCAGTTTAAAACTATACTTTCTGAACCTGGCTCAGGATCAACGTTTTAATGCTAATTGATGACACTCCCTAATTTAATTCATTGATTATGTTGTTTTTTATTAATTTTATCGTCCTACATCTTTCTGACTTACGCAAATACTGCCTATATTTTTTCCATCAATCCTAGAGGATGCATCAAAAGCCACCTCACCTCCAACT
>JAAUPO010000341.1 GCA_012033095.1 Synechococcaceae cyanobacterium RL_1_2
TTTGTGGGCTAGTTTTCAAGAATTACCGACCATTCGTAACCTAGCATTGGTTTATACCTTAGCGGGGCAGACTGTATTGATGTGGCCGCCGATGCTGCGGTGATTGGGGTGGTGAGGACAGGGATTGAGCAAGGTCTAGTTTTATCTGCACAATTAGGTTTATCCGTAACACGACCGTGGGTAATGGTGAGCTTTAGCGATGGAGAAGACCCCCATTTCCGCAAAGCCTATTTTGATCCCGATCGCTGCCCAGGGGATTGTCCTCGGCCCTGTGCTCCGGTTTGCCCCACCCATGCCATTGGCACTGACAAAAATACGGGCATCAAAGCCGATAGTTGCTATGGCTGTGGCCGGTGCTTGAGTTTATGTCCCTTGAATTTGATTGAAGAACAATTTCACCAACCCACCCCCCACCATCTCCACCATGTAGTAGCACTAGGCTCAATTGATGCGATCGAGATCCATACCCAGATCGGCCATGGGGATCTATTTGCCCAGCTTTGGCCCCAATTTCAACCGTGGTTAGACCATCTCCAGTTAGTGGCCATTAGTTGCCAGGATGGGCCCGCATTATTGAACTATCTCCACCGCTTACAGACCATTGTTGAACCGATGGCCCCTGCTTTACTGTGGCAAACCGATGGCCGGCCCATGAGCGGGGATCTAGGCCAAGGTACGATCCATCGAGCGATCGCCATGGGACAAAAAGTAGCGAGTTCTAATCTAGGAGGTTACGTACAACTAGCTGGGGGTACAAATAATTTCACCGTCCCCAAATTAAGATCCATGGAGCAGCCCCCCGCGATCGCTGGCATTGCCTATGGGGGATACGCCCGCACCATCCTAAATCCCATATTTGAGCAGATGGAAGATCCTGCCGATCCCCTAGAAACATATCCCCTACTATTGAGCCAAGCCCACAAATTGGCCAAAAACCTGGTTAACCAAATTAAAATTTCTTAAAATTTAAATAGATTTAAAGAAAAATTAAACAAAGTTATTTATAAACATCGATGGCCGTCATTATTTTCAATAATTGAGCTACCTTGATCCCCTGCTGACCCTAGGTCACTGAAAATTAATTACTGAAAATTAATTTCAGTTAATTTAAGCCATTTTTGAATGTTAAAAACCTTAAAGAGCTTAGAACTTTAACTTTCTGCCATGGATCTACCCTAGTAAGTCATTTTTAGTACAAACGTTTTATAATTAAGCTCAGCCCATCAGTAATTACCTGTAATTTTTAACTTCCTATGGTTAATGCGTCCCACCGCTCCGATACCAAAGCTAGTGCCCCAAACCGCCTTGAAGTCACGGATAACCTTGATCAACTCCTTGATATTTTTCCCCATAAGATTCGATACCATTTAGATAACCATCCCCATCAATCGGATTTAATTGAAGTGGTGATGGATTTAGGAAGAATTCCAGAAGCTCGTTTTTCCGATAGCCATTGTGATCTCGGATTGGATGTGGTGACCAGGGAAGATTTGCAATATATTACCCAGCGGGTGGGGGATTTTGGCGGGGATAACCGAGCCGGGATTGAGCGCACCCTCCACCGCATCAGTGCTATGCGTAATCGCCGGGGAGAAGTGGTGGGTTTAACCTGTCGCATTGGTCGGGCTATTTATGGCACGATCGTGATGATTCGGGATTTAATTGAACAGGGTCAATCGATCCTCCTATTAGGGCGGCCAGGGGTCGGTAAAACCACGGCATTGCGGGAAATTGCCAGGGTATTGGCGGATGATCTGAATAAACGGGTCGTGATCATTGATACCTCCAATGAAATCGCCGGGGATGGGGATATTGTTCATCCGGCCATCGGTCGAGCCCGTAGAATGCAGGTTGCTAGGCCTGAATTACAACACCAGGTGATGATCGAGGCGGTGGAAAACCATATGCCCGAAGTGATCGTGATTGATGAAATTGGTACGGAATTAGAAGCCTTAGCTGCTAGAACGATCGCGGAACGGGGGGTACAATTAGTGGGTACAGCCATGGTAATCGCATTGAAAATTTAATCAAAAACCCTACCCTCTCGGACTTAGTGGGGGGAATTCAAGCGGTCACGTTGGGGGATGAGGAAGCCCGCCGCCGTGGTTCTCAAAAAACCGTTTTAGAACGAAAAGCTCCCCCCACCTTTGCGATCGGGGTGGAAATGTTAGAGCGACAAACTTGGGTTATTCATGAGTCCCTAGCCGATACGGTGGATCAATTGCTCAGGAATCGGGAACCCAGCCCCCAAACCCGCAGTGTTAATCGGGCGGGGGAAATTATTATTACTGAAAGTGAGCCGGGGTTAAACCCAAAACCAAGTCGGTTTAATCCGTTCCCCGAAGCCCAGGGGTTAAGGGCTTCGGGCAAAATGGTACCCTTGCCGTTGAATCATGCCGCCACCAAAACTAAACGTACTAGCCGCGATCGCGATCGGTTACTGAACCACGTTGAACATTTAGAGTACCAAGAACGGCAGGAAGAGGAAGCCCAAACAGATTACGGCCGTGAGGGCCATGATCTGCCGATGCATGTTTATGCCTATGGTTTAAGCCGTTCCCACCTGGAGCATGTGATCAATATTTTGGAGTTACCCATTGTGCTGACCAAGGATATGGGGGGAGCCGATGCGGTGATTGCCCTACGATCGCAGTTAAGAAACCATGCCAAATTACGCCAGGCCGCTAAAGCCCAGTCCCTACCTATCCATGTGATCAAATCCAATAACTTACCCCAGGTGACCAGAGGTTTACGGCGTATTCTCAATCTAGAGGAACCGGCCATTCCCACGGACAAGGATATGGCGTTATTCACCCATAAAAGTAGTGATGACGAAATTGAAGCCCTCGAAGAAGCCCGCCTCGCAGTGGAACAGATCGTAATTCCCACAGGCCAGCCGGTGGAGTTATTACCGCGATCGCCCAAAGTTCGAAAAATGCAACATGAATTAGTGGAACACTACCATTTAAGCTCCGATAGCTTCGGGTCTGAACCTAACCGCCGTCTCCGGATCTATCCTGCCTAAACCCTAATGCGGGGAAAACCATCGGATCACCGGATGTCAGTTATGGCCGAGGGTGGTTTTCCTCCATCAGCCCTGATCTCCCTAAGGGAAAAAGCCGAACGAACATTGCTTGGGAGGGGAAGCTTTTTAACGGAACTTGATCAAAATCGCGATATCTCAGCCTTCCCCATACCTCAAAATATCAAGGTATAAATGCTTCTAACGTTTTAAAAGTTTTATTAGGGGTAAGGATTTTTAAAGTGGCGATGCTCTTGGAAATCGATAAGTTTTGCTCAGGATATTTAAGATCTTTTAAGCAATCAGCTAAGCAATCAGCGATCGCCCCTCCCGTACTATTCAGAGCTAATTTATAAAGCCCCCCTGCCCCCAATGCTGGGGGAGAAATTCCTGAAAAATCATTAAAAGTTCCCCACTTTTGGGCATTTAGGGGCAACATGCAAATTCAGCTAATTTAT
This sequence comes from Synechococcaceae cyanobacterium RL_1_2, assembly GCA_012033095.1. Lineage (GTDB taxonomy): Bacteria > Cyanobacteriota > Cyanobacteriia > Cyanobacteriales > JAAUPO01 > JAAUPO01. The sequence continues at coordinate 3,481 of JAAUPO010000341.1, forward strand.
AAACAGCCTCCAATCAGGTTTTTTAGTGGATAGCTGATAACTGATAACTGATAGCTGATAAGCTCAATTTAGAATAATCGGCGAATAATCAAAATATAGCTACGGATCTATGGTGCTTGCTCAAAATCAACGTTGGTATTTAGGTTTAGATTTATCCGAAGCCCATGTGGCAGCCACGTTGCTCGATCGCGCAACCGAAATTACCTATCCCCTCCATTGGCAAATCAAAAACCATCCTCCGATTTATCGTTTTCCCAGTGCGGTTTATTTTGAAGGGAAAACCCCAGACAATGATAATGGCCTATTTTGTATTGGTCTTGATGCCATTAGGGCAGCCCAAGAGAAACAAGGCGAAGGTGCCCTCTTTATTGAGCAATTTTTAAGTTATTTCAACCTCTGTATTCCCTATTTTGAATCAGAGGAACATCAATGGCAGCCCAAATTAGCCTACCGCGATCGCCAAACCATTCCCCTGTATTGGTTACAAAAATGTTTGCAAGCGATCGTGTCCACCCTCCAGGTG
>JAAUPO010000342.1 GCA_012033095.1 Synechococcaceae cyanobacterium RL_1_2
ACAAGATCTAGGGTAAAGGATCAAACCCATAGATCGTGAATTAATAACTTAGAAATTTGTAGAGTATCCTTCAAGGGAGCGTAACCCATCGATATTTAAGTTTTAGATGTTATTAAATTCTTATTCCTATTTTGACTGGGTTAATCGGTTACTCTCTACTGATGGAGAGGGGCCGGTTCACTGTGGATGGTAATTAAATACACGGGATTTTGGGGGTTGAGGCGATGGCTTGAGGCGATTGGGATGGACTTATTAATCTGTATTTGTAGTAATTCATAGGCACAGCCATGGCGTTTGACCCAATCTAAACTAACATTCAAATTTTCTAGGGTTGTAAGGGCAACAATGATTTTATTGGCCTTACTACAACGGCCCATGACCGTGGTTAACGTGTTTAAAATGGCTTCTAAATTGCCCCCACTGCCCCCAATAAATACGCGATCGGGATCGGGTAACTGCTCGAGGATTTCCGGGGCTGAACCTTGCACCGCCTGTACCTGCTCTGAGACTTGAAAACGATAGCGATTTTCATTAATTAAATTAAATCCCACTAGGGTTTTTTCGATCGCGTAGATGGTAGCGGTGGGACAGATCCGAGCTATTTCGATCGCCACCGATCCCGTGCCAGAACCAATATCCCAAATAATTTGGTGGGGCCTAAGATCTAACTGAGCTAGGGCCATCACCCTAATTTCCCGTTTGGTCATTAAGCCGGGGCGATCGGGAAAGCTCGCAATGACTTGGTTCGGCAAACCAAGAATGGGTAAATCGTCCAAGTCGATGGTGCTCGAAGGACAGGTTACCAACGCAAAAATAACCACATTTAACTTCGCAAAATCCCCTTTGGTTTCCACTAACTGGGGATAAGGCACATAGAGAATGGACTGTTCCGCACTGCCTAGGTTTTGACAAATATAACAATCGTATTGGGCGTTTAATTCTAGGCCTAAATATAATTCGATCAAAGCGGTCGGATTATAGTTACCGTCGGTTAACACTGCAATTTTATGATCCCCCCGTTTCAGGGATTCAATTAAGCGATCGGGGGATCGACCATGGAGGCTAATTACCTGGGCATCCTGCCAAGGCATTTTAATGGCATTAAAAGCCAGTTGAATTGAACTTACATGGGGATGAAAATCTAGATCTTGGGCCTCAAACTCCTGTAATAACCACCGACCCACCCCAAAAAATAGGGGATCGCCTGAGGTTAAAATGGCTAACTCACACCCCGATTGCTGGACTTTTTTAGATCATTGACGCTACCGGTTAATACGTCATGCCAATCTAGGCGTACCCCCTCAAATTCAGGAAAATAACTCAGGTGTCTTTGGCTACCGACTAATACTTCTGCTTGTTGAATGAACTGCAGCACCGTGGCGGACAAACTCAGTTTGCCATCTAAACCAATGCCAATTACTCTAATCATCGATATTGTTCTAATTCTTGGTTCAACGCAACGGTGGTCAATGCATACTGACGATGAATTCGTTGGATTAAAAACATGATAGCTTCTGCCTCGACTTCTTCCCCTTTAGCCGCAGTTTCTAACTCTTTACTCGCTAAAGATAGGGCCATGGCCCCCACACTGGCACTACTAGATTTGAGGGTATGGGCTGCCCGACTTAAGCTTACTAAATCATTGCCTTGGCTGGAGGTTTCAATTTCTGAGATTAGTTCTGGGCTAGTATCCAAGTAGGTTTGAATAATATCGAGCAATAATTCCCCCGCTTCCCCTGGTTCCGCTAGGGCGGCTAACTCATCCAGGGTGTCGCGATCGAGGATCAATTGTTGTGGGTTATCCATATCTTGAGCGTCCTGGGGAAATAATTGGGCCCCTATTTTTTTTATGGCGGCGGTTAAGGCATCCACCCGAATCGGTTTACTCAGATAATCATTCATCCCTGCCCCTAGGCAAGTTTCACGATCGCCCTGCATGGCGTTGGCAGTCATGGCAGTAATCCAAGGTCGATCCGATCGTTCGGGGTATCTACTTCTAATTAATTTTGTTGCTTCATACCCATCCATTTCTGGCATTTGCACATCCATAAAGATCACGTCAAAGTGCTGTCTATCTAAGGCTTCAATCACCTCTTGACCATTGGCAACCACCTCACAGCGATAACCTAACCGTTTAAAAAATATTAACCGCAACTTTTTGATTAACGGCGTTATCTTCTGCGATTAGAATTTTTAAAGGAATGGTTTCACCCAAGGTTTGATCAAATTGCATACCGTGTTTATGGCTCGAATTGCTTCCACGATCCGGAAGAGGTTCTTCTCCCATCATACTATTAACGATATTAAATAATTGGGATTGCTTGATCGGTTTAGGTAAATAGGCGGTTAAAGGCAAATCACTCTGGTGGGGACTGGTCAGATGCTCAGGCACCCTAGCGTTAGTGACAAAAATGAATGGTAAATCTTGATATGGCTTTAATTGACGGATCGATCGAGCAAGGTAGGCCCATCCATTTCCTCCATCACTAAATTGACAATGCTTAAATCGATCGTTGGGCTATGGTTTTGCAGATAGGCTAAAGCTTGGCCAGCAGAGCTAAAGAGGTAATTATCCATGGCAAAAGCTTGAATTTGTAGATCTAGGATCTGTAAATTAGTTTCGTTATCATCAACGATCAAGACTTGCTTATGGGAAAGGTTGGGGGCGAGGATCGAACTGGAGGATTCTGATTCTAAAGTTGGTAACGTTAACGTTAAAAAGAATGTGGTGCCCTGGATCGTGGCTCGGGCTGGATCTTTTTGCCATCTCGATGGGGGTTCCCCGCCCACGGCTTCTCCACTTTGTACCCACATTTGACCTCCCATTAAGTGGTTGAGTTTTTGGCTAATGACTAACCCTAAACCCGTCCCCCCATACTGTCTAGTGGTTGATGCATCCACTTGGCTAAAGGGCTTAAATAGCCGATCGATCAGCTCTGAGGGAATGCCGATACCGGTGTCCTGCACCTTGATTTGTAAATCGTAGGAGCCATGGCCCCCTTCCTGGGACGGTTGACCATCGACATAGACTAATACTTTGCCGCGATCGGTAAATTTGATCGCATTGGATAATAAATTAACTAGGATTTGTCGCAAACGGGTCACATCCCCTTCAAATTGATCCGGCAGTTGGGGAGGCAGAAAATAACCTAATTCCAGACCTTTACCCTGGGCTTTAGCTGCAAATAAATCGATGGATTCTTCAATGCAATGGCGTAGGTTAAACGGCGATCGCTCTAGCTCCAATTTATGGGATTCAATCTTAGAAAAATCTAAAATATCATTAATAATCGTCAATAGAGAGTCACTACTTTGACGGATCGTTTCAACAAATTCCCGATCTTGGGGCTTTAATTCACTGTCTAATAATAGACCCGTCATCCCAATGACTGCATTCATGGGGGTACGAATCTCATGGCTCATGGTGGCCAAAAAATCCCCCTTCGCTTTATTGGCGGCTTCGGCTTCTTCTTTTGCGATGGTAAGTTGTTCTTGGGCAACTTTTTTATCCGTAGTGTCAGTAATCGTCCCCACCAAACGAGTGGGTTTACCTTGGGGATCCCGGTTACATCGACCCTTGATTAAAAGCCAAAGATAATGGCCGTTTCGATGTTGAATGCGGTGGGTATCTTCGAAAATGTAGTCGTTACCCTCTAAAAATGCCTTGATTTTGCGATCGACCTCTAGTTTATCTGCGGGATGGACGCGATCGAGCCAACTATCAATGGAGGGAGCCAGGGGCTGCTCCCTAAACCCAACAATCTTCATCCACACAGAGGAATAAAAAACTTCCCCAGTAGTGATATTCCAATCCCAAATACCATCGTTCGTACCGGATACCGCTAATTCTAAACGTTGTTCCCGTTCCCGCAATAACTCCTCCATTTCCTTGCGCTGGCCAATTTCCTGCACTAAATCCTTGGTGCGCTCTTTCACCCGGGTTTCTAAGGTTTGGTTAGATTCCTTGAGTAATTGAAATTTATCCGTAAGTTCATGGAG
>JAAUPO010000021.1 GCA_012033095.1 Synechococcaceae cyanobacterium RL_1_2
CATCATTTTAAACCTGAAACTCTTCTTAGTTAAGGATTTAAGTTTAAAACTATATTTTCTGAACCTAGCTCAGGATAAACGTTTTAATGCTAATGGATGAAATGCCCTAAATTAACGAAGAATCCCTTAGTCCCGTAAATTGACTAAGATCGGACTTCTGGGGATGGAATTTTTCTCCGTTCGGTAGAATTATATCGGTTAAATTAGCCCCCCGTAGCTGGGTACCCTGGAGATTGGCCCCTGTAAAATTGGCCCGTCTTAAATTTGACCAGCGCAAATCTGCTTGGGTTAAATTAGCCCCCATCAAATTAGCTCTTACCCAGGTTGAATTAATGCTATGAACCCTAGTTAAATTGGCATTTTCCACATTAGCCCTGTAAAAATTGGCCCCCATTAAATTAGTTTCATGGAAGGTACAAAATCGCATATTGGCCAAACTAAAGTTGGCATCCCTCGCATCGGCTTGGCTGAGATTCGATCGCTGTAGTTGCACCCCATAGAGATCAGCCCATTGCAAACTGGTAGCCCACAGGGAAGTCCCAATTAAATTAGCCCCTTCAAAATCCACTTCCCGGAGGTTCGCTTCCTTGAGGTTTGCCCCCAATAGTTCGGCCTGGCAGAGTTTAGCCCCCTGAAGATTAGCTTGAAAAATTGGGCATTAACCAATTTGCTATGGCTAAAATCAATGTCCACTAACTGACAGTGGCTAAAATCAGTACCAGTTAAATTCCCATCCCTTAAATTGGCCCCCACTAATCGCGAGTGGTTAAAATGGGCATGGCTTAAATCTATTCCAGCTAAGTTAATGCCCCGCAAATTTAAGTTGGCGAGATTTGCTTCTGCAAGGGAAGGCACAGCAACGGAATCTTTTTGTCGCCAATGGTTCCAGGTGGCAGAGCCGCGATAGATAAGTTGGAGGGGGGATGGGGTCATAGAACTAATCTAAAATCTGCTCTAAAAATCTGCATTAAGGGGAGTGCGGGGGAAGGGAATGACATCTCGGATATTGGCCATACCCGTAATAAATTGCACTACCCTTTCAAATCCTAAACCAAAGCCCGCATGGGGTACAGTGCCATAACGTCTTAAATCCACATACCAACTTAAATCCTCTGGGTTAATCTGGCTTGCTACCATGCGATCGAGGAGCACCTCTAACCGTTCTTCCCGTTGGGAACCGCCAATAATTTCCCCGATTTTGGGGGCTAGTACATCCATGGCGGCTACGGTTTTTTGGTCGTCATTGATGCGCATGTAAAAGGCTTTAATGTCTTTCGGGTAATCGGTGACAATTAGTGGTTTTTTAAACAGTTGTTCGGCTAAGTAGCGTTCATGCTCTGATTGGAGATCCACCCCCCATTCTACTGGGTATTCAAACGTCTGACTGGATTTGAGTAACCACTCGATCGCTTCGGTATAGGTAATCCGAGCAAATTCATTGTTGATAATATTGTCCGCCGTCTCCAACACGGATTGATCAATGCGCTGATTGAAAAATTCCAGATCCTCTGGGCATTGTGCCAACACATACTTAAAAATGTATTTGAGGAAAGCTTCGGCTAAATCCTGATCCCCATGGAGATCACAAAAAGCCATTTCCGGTTCCACCATCCAAAATTCTGCTAGGTGGCGCGAAGTGTTGGAGTTTTCGGCTCTAAATGTGGGGCCAAAGGTATAAACGTTACTAAAGGCTGTGGCCATAACTTCCGCCTGTAACTGGCCACTGACGGTTAAATAGGCCTGCTTCCCAAAAAAATCCGGCTAAAGTCCACTTTTTTGGTCTTCCGTGGTGGGTAAGTGCTCTAAGTCTAGGCCGGTCACAGTAAATAGTTCCCCAGCCCCTTCACAATCGCTAGCGGTAATAATGGGGCTATGGATCCATAAAAACCTTGTTCTTGGAAAAACTGGTGAATGGCCGTGGCACAGGCATTGCGCACCCGCATGATGGCTCCCATGGTATTGGTGCGCGATCGCAGATGGGCGATGGTACGTAAAAACTCAAAGGAATGACGTTTTTTCTGGAGGGGATAGGTGTCGGGATCTGCGGTGCCAAAAATTTCTACGCTTTGGGCTTGTAATTCAACGCTTTGACCTTCCCCAGGCGATGGAACTAAGATCCCCGCGATCGCGACGGAAGTACCGGTATTGATCGTTTTAACCGTTGCGTCGTAATGCTCCATGGTGGGCTCTAGCACCACTTGCAGGTTAGCTAAGGCTGAACCATCATTGACTTCCAAAAAAGAGAAATTTTTAAGTTGGCGTTTAGTCCGCACCCAACCTTTAACGGTAACAGTTTGATCCCCTTGGCCGTGGCGCAGGATGTCAATGATTTTGGTAACCATGGATAATGTAATTTCTAAGAATTTCTAAAAACAGAGTTAAACCGTGCTTGGTTATTATATTTTCTTTTGAAAAGCGATGCTATGGAAGATTTGAATGGGGAAAGTTACCCAAAATCTTGTGCCTGCTACCTAACCCTGCTTACCCATCAAGGTAAATCCTAGACAGCCATATAACAGCCATATAGCAGTACTAACTAGGTCATGCCATGAAGATCCTTACTAGACTTGGCTTTCAATGTACTCAATTGCCACAAGCTATTTACGATTGCTATATAGAACCCATGTGGTATCTATCGGTAGATTTGTAATGCTTGAACTGTATTGATTCCATGCTGATTAGGAATAAGAAATTAATAACATCTAAAACTTAAATCCCCATTAGGTTACCTTCACTCGTAGGAGACCCCACAAATTGCTAAGTTATTTAATTCATGATCCTTAGGTTCATTTTGATTAAGGTTTGTGCGGCTCAAGTCTTACGGTGCATTGACCGTTAAAAGCGATATACCTGAAAGCCTTATGGTTCAAGATCAAGATCTCAAATGGGTTCTATAAACGTATAAGCGTTATTAGTAAATTATGAAATCGCCCTAACTACAGCACGAGAACCTTAAACCCTTGCCCCACAATCCCTCTAGCTAAATCGGTTGTAATTCCTGACGAGTAAAGCTTTCAGACCTATTTACAGTTTTTTGGGCACAACTTTTGTCCTAGTAGTTACGAAATCGCCATTGTAAAGATTCCTCCAGTCTTGGGCAGCGATGCTTTAACCAGGGTTTCAGGGGGCAGGGGGCAGTTGTCCTACTGAAAATTCGAAAATTCATGAACACCCTTAGAACGTGTTTGAAAAGTATCATAATGTTGTGGAGTCGTCCCCTAAATCCCCCAATTTGGCGAACTTTATTGCTTAAAATTTAGGTAATTTCCCCCAGACTGGGGGGCAAGGGGGGCTTTTCCAACCCATTCTTAGGATCATTTAAATTTCCTGGATCAAATAACCACAGCGTTGTTCCCCATCCTTGAGCCAATGGGTTCTTTCAACTTTGCACTCTGAAAAAATTAATGCAAACATTTCCAATTCGTGGTCACAAATAGCCGGAAAAGAATGGGCTACCTCCTCGATCGCGCAGTGATGCTCCACCAATACATATTTACCCGGTTCTAAAGAATTCAATTCCGCCATATAACCCTCCTGTTGCCGGATTTGCACCAATTTTTTGAGCTTATCCCCTAGGTTAGTAGTCCCCAATCGTTGTTGATATTGCTGGGCTTTTTTATGCCATTGTTTCACCAGCACATTCCCCGCCTGTTCTTCTCCCACCGTTTCCACCAACGTATTGAGTAAAGATACCGAAAACCCCTCATAGTCATGGGGAAAATAATTTTTACCGCGATCGCTCAAACCATACAGATAATTCGGCCGACCCATGCCCTGGGTATGCTTTTGATGATCTACTAATTGCTCATTTTCTAAGTCCCGCAAATGGCGACGGATTGCCTGAACACTAACTTGTAGATATTCCGCCAACTCCTGGGTAGTAGCTTGGCCTTGCTTGAGTAAATAATGAAGAATACTTTCTTTGGTGGATTGGTGGTGGGTCGGAACCATTGTTTTTTGAGAAAAATGTAATTACTGATCACTTAATTTGTGGAGCTTAGTCTATTCACTGTATCTAGAATCTCTCCCATTTGACAACATTTATGTTGTTAATGTAACTTTGGAGGTAACTACTTAAACAACATAATTGTTGCTTAAATGTATTTGTTAACCAATCCATGCCAATATAGTTAACTATATGGACTGTTAACATCTTACGGTCGTAGGTTATCTTATCCCCACCTAAATTACTTCCATGACAGCTACTGTTAAAAATTTAGTTAATCAGCCTTACAAATACGGTTTTGTTACCGATATTGAATCCGATGCCATTCCCAAGGGCCTCAGTGAAGACGTGGTACGCATGATTTCAGCAAAAAAAATGAGCCAGAATTCATGCTGGAATTTCGATTAAAAGCTTACCAAAAGTGGCTGACCATGGAAGAACCCACCTGGCCCCATGTGGAGTACCCCCCCATCGATTACCAAAATATCGTGTACTACTCCGCTCCCAAAAAGCCCAAGGAAAAGCTAGGGAGTTTAGATGAAGTAGATCCAACCCTTCTAGATACCTTTGAAAAGTTAGGTATTCCCCTATCGGAACAAAAAAGATTAGCCAATGTTAATGTGGCGGTGGATGCCATTTTTGATAGTGTGTCCGTAGCGACTACTTTTAAAGATAAATTGGCCGAGTCTGGGGTTATTTTTTGCTCCATCTCCGAAGCGTTACAGGAACATCCGGAGCTAGTGAAAAATACCTCGGTAGCGTGGTGCCGGTGGGGGATAATTATTTTTCTGCTCTGAATGCAGCGGTGTTTAGTGATGGTTCTTTTGTGTTTATCCCGAAAGGGGTCAAATGTCCCATGGATCTATCCACCTATTTCCGCATTAATAACGGGGATACGGGTCAATTTGAGCGCACTTTGATTATTGCGGAGGAAGGGGCAAGCGTTAGTTATCTAGAAGGTTGTACCGCTCCGATGTTTGACACCAATCAACTCCATGCGGCGGTGGTGGAGCTAGTGGCCCTAGATAACGCTGATATTAAGTATTCCACTGTCCAAAATTGGTATGCCGGTGATGAGAACGGCAAAGGGGGAATTTATAACTTTGTGACCAAGCGGGGGTTATGCAAAGGGGTTAATTCTAAAATTTCCTGGACTCAAGTCGAAACGGGTTCGGCCATTACGTGGAAGTATCCTAGTTGTTTGTTGGTGGGGGATAACTCCGTGGGTGAGTTTTACTCGATCGCGTTAACCAATAACCTCCAACAGGCGGACACGGGCACCAAAATGATCCATATTGGCAAAAATACCCGCAGCACCATCATTTCTAAAGGAATTTCCGCCGGTAAATCCAAAAATAGTTACCGGGGGTTAGTCAAAATGGGTCCCAATGCCAAAAATGCCCGTAACTATTCCCAATGTGATTCGATGCTAATTGGGGACAAGGCCGAGGCTAATACCTTTCCCTACATTCAGGTGGAAAACCAAACCGCCCGCTTAGAGCATGAAGCTTCCACCTCCAAAATTGGGGAAGATCAACTATTTTATTTTGCCCAGCGGGGCATATCCGAAGAAGATGCCATTTCCATGTTGGTGGGGGGCTTTTGTAAGGATGTGCTCAACGAACTGCCCATGGAATTTGCCGCCGAAGCGGATAAATTACTCAGCCTCAAGCTTGAAGGGACGGTGGGCTAAGCACTTCCTTCCTGGGCTAGGTCTAGGTTGGGCAGATTTAAACCCCATCAAACCCATGGTTACAGGGTCAATATTTACGGCTATGCGATTCCCTATGATGGGCTATTTCTGCCTTGGTTTACTAGGAATTCTGGAGCAAGAGCGATCGCGTCCGCCCCTCATCCCAATGGCCAAGCCCCATTTTTAACTACATAAACAAACTCAATCATTTCAATTTCTAGAACTTTTTCACCATGAGCGAAACCATTATCAGCGTCAAAAATTTAACTGCCAACGTTGATGGCACCCCCATTTTAAAAGGGGTAAATTTAGAAGTCAAAGCGGGGGAAACCCACGCCATTATGGGGCCTAACGGTTCCGGGAAGAGTACTTTTTCTAAAGTGCTAGCAGGCCACCCCGACTATGAAGTGACCGGTGGTGAGATCCTTTACAAAGGGGAAAATATTCTGGAGTTAGAACCCGAAGAACGGGCGTTACGGGGAATCTTTTTGGCATTCCAATATCCCATGGAGATCCCTGGGGTAAGTAATTTGGAATTTTTACGGGTGGCCTATAATGCCAAACAAAAATTTAACGGGGAAGAAGAACTAGATGCGTTTGATTTTGAGGATCTAGTAGAACAAAAGTTAGATGTGGTGAAAATGAGCCCGGCCTTCCTAGAACGCAGTCTCAATGAAGGTTTTTCCGGTGGGGAGAAAAAGCGCAACGAAATTTTGCAGATGGCCCTATTAGAGCCTAGTTTGGCCATCCTAGATGAAACGGATTCTGGTTTAGATATTGATGCCCTGCGGATTGTGGCCGAAGGAGTTAACCAAATTCTGAATGAAAATAATGCCTCGATCGTCATTACCCATTACCAACGGTTGTTAAATTACATTCAACCCGATGTCATCCATGTGATGTACAACGGCCGCATTGTGAAAACCGGCGGCAAAGAATTAGCCCTAGAACTAGAAGATCAAGGTTATGACTTCCTGGATGAATTACTAGCCGTGGGGACAGGAGCGTAACCATGGAAACCCCAACTTTAAATTTGACAAGCCCATCCCCTAACAGCCAAGGTGATACCTATCTCCGATCGCTATTAGAGTTAGCCCAGGGCCAGGAAACGGTATGTAATGAAGGTACTGTAAGCTGGCTCCATGAACTGCGACAAAAAGGAGCTTACCAGGTCGCCCAATCCCGTTTACCCAATTTCAAAGATGAAGAGTGGCGGTTTACCGATGTTAATTTCCTCAAGGATATTAATTTTACCGCTGCCGCCAAAATGGAAGTGCCTCCCCATCGCCTAGGGGAATTTGTCATGGCCGAAACAGAACAAAGCCATGTGGTATTTGTGAACGGCCATTACGCCCCAGAACTATCCAATACGGAAGCTTTAGGGGATAGGGTTTACGTTGGTGGATTAAAGGATCTGCCGATCGCCCAAGCAGAAATGCTAGTTAACTATCTTGGCCAACCCTCAGCTCAAGCCAATGTATTTTCCCATCTCAATACTGCGGCTATTAATGATGTCGCGATCGTGTGGGTGCAACCCAACGCCGTCATCTCAAACCCTTTGCAGGTAATTCATTTAGCGGTGATGGACAAAAACCCCATGGCCCTATGGATCCAACCCCGTACTGTGGTGGTGATGCAGCACCAAAGCCAACTTCAATTGGTGGAGCATTATGGTGTCATTAGCGATCGCTGTTCCGATACGAGCCAAAACCGTCCCTATTTCACCAATGGGGTCACAGAAATTTTCCTCGATCGGAATGCGTCCTTACACCATTCCCGCATCCAACGGGAGAGCGGGGATAGTTTTCACATTGCCAACACCGCGATCGTGCAACACCAAGATAGTCGCTACACCATGGTAGAGATAAGCCTTGGGGCAAAACTAGCCCGCCATAACATCAACCTCGATCAACTAGGCCCCAACACCGAAAGCACCCTCAACGGTTTAAGCATTACTGGTGCAGCCCAGGTTAATGATCTCCATAGCCAAATTAATCTGAACCACATCAATGGCACGGTGGATCAGCTACACAAATGTATTGTGGATCAACAGTCCCGTACCGTCTTCAACGGCAAAATCATTGTGCCCCAGGCGGCCCAAATGACCAATGCGACCCAACTAAACCGTAACCTCGTGTTATCAGATAAAGCTAGGGTCAACACCAAACCAGAGTTACAAATTACCGCCGATAACGTCAAATGTGCCCACGGGGCCACGGTGAGTCAATTAGAACCAGAGGAGGTGTTTTACTTACAAAGTCGGGGGTTAACCGCCGATGCCGCCCGCCATTTATTGGTGGATGCTTTTGCCGGGGATATCATCAGCCGCTTACCCCTCAAATCCTTACAGCAACGCCTCACCCAATGCGTAGCCTGTCGCACGATCGAGAGTGTATAAGGTTTACAAAATTGATGGAAATTCCCCCTCTCCATTTCCATCTTCGTGTTATCCATCGGGGTCAATGGCCCCGTTGAAACCCTTACTGGGAATGAGGATGGTCTAACCTTGCACCCAAATTTTAAAAAATTGGCGTTGGTTAAGTTAAGAGGCTGTTTATAGTCTTTTGAAATAATTATGGGAAATATATGGGAAATAAACAGACCTGAAATCAGCCTATGGCAAGGAAGAAAATCCCATACTAAATTCAATTGACTATATAACCTCAATTGAATTTGCATTTTGCCCCCTAAATCCCCCAAATTTGGAAGAATTTTAATGATTTTTCAGGAATTTTTCCTCTAGGACTTACGCATAAAACCCCTAAATCCAGGGAAAACGCATACTCTTTCCTTTTTTCGCAATAAGCAATGTTAAACAAGCTTTTATTGGGAATAAAAATTTAAAAAAATCACTGAAACTATTATTCTTTCGTTGAGTGAAAATTAGTATGCGTTTGCCCTACCCCTAAATCCCTCAAAATTGTATAGAGATGATTAATTGGTTTATGATAATAGGCTTGAAGCATAATCCTATTGAACCTTGTCCCCATTGACCATGACCAACTCTCCCCGCCGCTACAATATCACTACGTTTGGCTGCCAGATGAACAAGGCCGATTCTGAGCGCATGGCAGGGGTTTTAGAACAGATGGGCTTTACCTGGTCAGAGGATCCCTTTGAAGCAGATTTAATTGTATATAACACCTGTTCCATTCGGGACAATGCTGAACAAAAAGTCTATTCCTATCTAGGTCGCCAAGCAAAACGCAAACATCAAGAAAAAGACCTAACCCTAGTGGTGGCGGGGTGTGTCGCCCAGCAGGAAGGGGAACAACTGCTCCGTCGTGTCCCTGAATTAGATCTAGTGATGGGCCCCCAACATGCTAATCGCCTAGAGACCTTACTGGAACAAGTATTTGCGGGTAACCAAGTGGTAGCCACGGAAGAAGTGGAAATTATGGAGGACATTACCAAGCCCCGGCGGGATAGTCAGGTAAGTGCGTGGGTTAATGTTATCTATGGTTGTAACGAACGTTGTACCTATTGTGTGGTCCCTAATACTAGGGGGATAGAGCAATCCCGTTATCCCGATGCGATTAAAGCGGAAATGGAAGAACTAGCTCGCCAAGGTTATACGGAAGTGACCTTGTTAGGCCAAAATATTGATGCCTACGGCCGGATTTGCCGGGAAGTACTCCTGAAGGTCGTCATCTTTATAATTTTACGGATTTGCTGTACCACGTCCATGGGGTGGAAGGCATTGAGCGGATTCGCTTTGCTACGAGTCACCCTCGATACTTTACCGAACGGTTAATTAAGGCCTGTGCTGAATTACCTAAAGTGTGTGAACATTTCCATATTCCTTTTCAATCGGGGGATAATGAGATTTTAAAAGCTATGGGCCGGGGCTATACCCAGGAAAAATTTCGCCGCATTGTGGATAAGATTAGAACCTATATGCCCGATGCGGCCCTCAGTGCAGATGCGATCGTTGGTTTTCCAGGGGAAACGGAGGAACAATTTCTCAGTACGATGAAACTAGTGGAGGAGATTGGATTTGAGCAACTCAATACTGCGGCTTACTCCCCCCGTCCCCAAACCCCCGCCGCCATTATGGAACAACAGATCAGTGAAGAGGTCAAAGCCGATCGCTTACAACGTCTGAACCATTTAGTGTCCATTAAAGCCGCTGAGCGATCGCAGCTTTACCTTGGTCGTACGGAACAGGTGTTGGTGGAAGGATTAAATCCCAAAGATCTCAGACAAGTGATGGGCCGGACAGAGGGCAGTCGCCTTACATTTTTTGAAGGTAATTTAGAAGCTCTGTTAGGTAAAATCGTCCCCGTCAAAATTACAGAAGTACGACCCTTTAGTTTAAGTGGAGAAATGTTAATTCCCGCTACAATTTAGATTCCTGGTATTTTCCTTGGTATGATTGAATTTTAGGGATTAATATGGTTAAATCGCTAAACTCCATTCCTTTAATTTTTGCTCAATTAGACTTAACTTAAATCACCTATGAGCCCCAGCAGAAAGACCTATGTGCTTAAGCTTTACGTAGCTGGAAATACCCCTAATTCAGTTAGAGCCTTAAAAACTTTAAAAGCCATTCTTGAGCAAGAATTTCAAGGAGTTTATGCCCTTAAAGTAATTGATGTCCTCAAAAATCCTCAATTAGCAGAAGAAGATAAAATTCTTGCCACCCCTACTCTCTCAAAGGTTTTGCCACCCCCCGTTCGTAAAATCATCGGGGATTTATCCGATCGCGAAAAAGTCTTAATTGGTCTGGATTTACTTTACGAAGAAATCAGGGAAAGAGGCTTAGAATCCTAAGTTAATAGCCTTAATTATTCTTTAATCATTCTTAAGATTCAAAATATTTAGAATAATTTAACTTTATGATCTAGCTTTAGTTTTGTAAAAAAATATTACGCACAGTTCAAACACCTATTCAAAGCTTAATTTAAATCATGACCTCTTGGAATCCTAATGATCACCATCCGCCAACAAGACCAAAACGGGGCGTTAAAAAGATCAGAACGATGATTGAAGGCTTTGATGAAATTAGCCATGGCGGAATGCCTGAAGGTCGTACCACCCTAGTTAGTGGCACGTCGGGAACAGGGAAAACTCTCCTCTCGGTTCAATTTCTTTACCATGGCATCAAAAATTTAGATTATCCAGGGTTATTCGTCACCTTTGAGGAATCCCCCAACGATATTATTGAAAATGCCTTTAGTTTCGGTTGGGATTTAGAAGAATTAATCGATAAAGGCAAGCTCTTTATCCTTGATGCGTCCCCTGATCCGGAGGGGCAAGAGGTGGTAGGGAACTTCGATTTGTCCGCTTTGATTGAACGCATTCAATACGCCATTCGTAAATATAAAGCCAAGTTAGTATCCATTGACTCCGTAACAGCGGTATTTCAACAGTACGACGCGGCGGCGGTGGTGCGGCGGGAAATCTTTCGCTTGGTTGCCCGTCTCAAACATTTGAACGTTACCTCCATCATGACCACAGAACGGATTGAGGAGTATGGCCCGATCGCTCGATTTGGGGTGGAAGAATTCGTCTCGGATAATGTGGTGGTGCTCAGAAATGTGTTAGAAGGAGAACGCCGCCGTCGTACTGTCGAAATTTTGAAGCTGCGGGGGACTACCCACATGAAAGGAGAATATCCGTTTACCATCACTGACGATGGCATCAATATCTTTCCCCTCGGTGCAATGCAACTTACCCAGCGATCGTCCAATGCCCGTATTTCTTCAGGGGTTAAAACCTTGGATGAAATGTGTGGTGGTGGGTTCTTTAAGGATTCCATCATTCTGGCGACGGGGGCTACCGGTACCGGAAAAACGTTGTTAGTTAGTAAGTTTATCCAAGAAGGCTGTCGTCAAGGGGAACGGGCAATTCTCTTTGCCTATGAAGAATCCAGGGCCCAATTGTCCCGTAATGCTTCTTCCTGGGGTATTAACTTTGAAGAAATGGAAGAAAAGGGCCTATTAAAGCTACTGTGTTCCTATCCAGAGTCCGCCGGTCTAGAGGATCATCTCCAAAAAATTAAATCAGAAATTATTGAATTTAAACCTTCCCGGATCGCGATCGATTCCCTTTCTGCCCTGGCTAGGGGGGTAACCAATAATGCCTTCCGTCAATTTGTGATTGGGGTAACCGGTTATGCCAAACAAGAGGAAATCACCGGTTTCTTCACCAATACCACCGACCAATTTATGGGAGCCCATTCCATCACTGAATCCCATATTTCTACGATTACTGACACGATTTTGATGCTTCAGTACGTAGAAATTAGGGGAGAAATGTCCAGGGCCATGAACGTGTTTAAGATGCGAGGCTCATGGCACGATAAAGGGATTCGGGAATATAGCATCAGCGAAGCGGGCCCCTCCATTAAAGATTCCTTCCGCAATTACGAGGGCATCATTAGCGGTTCCCCCACTCGGATCTCGGTGGACGAGAAAGCAGAACTAGCCAGGATTATGCAAGGGGTTAAACAAAAATCAGTGGATGGCGATGACGAATAAGGATCGTGAATTAAATAACTTAGAAATTTGTACGGTATCCGTCAAGGGAGCGTAAACCATC
>JAAUPO010000343.1 GCA_012033095.1 Synechococcaceae cyanobacterium RL_1_2
ATTGCACGTTGCCCCCGCAGCATTGATCGGATAATTATAGGCAATGTCAAATTTATCGGAACGCCGGCGGTGGTACGTTGATAAAGGGCACTCAAGCTATCCCCAGAGCCGGTCAAATTTCGATTAATTACACTTACCTCCATGCGCTCTGAGCCAATGCTAGGGGGGGAATAGCTATCAACGGAGACATTCCCGCTAACAATCTTTGCTTCATCTACTTTTACCCGTAAAATACTTTGGCCCAGACCAGAACCCGCCTTAAGGTTAGCTTCCACATTATTAAATAGGGGATTGCTACGCAGTAACCTTAATTGATCCTCTAAATCGGCACTATTGAGGGGGTTGGCAATTCCTAGGGCTACACGATCGCGAATATAGGTAGCATTAACGGATCGATTACCTTCAATGATAATGTCTTCGATCTCCCCTTCAATGGCTAGGAGTTGGATGGCCCCAGTGGCCAGACTCTCCTCCACGATCGCTGCCCGGGAAGTTAATATAACCATCATTAAGATATAACTGGGTAATGGCATCACTAGCGGCAATTAACTGATTTAAGGTCACTGTCCCCTTTTCTCTGAGGGGGGCCACGATGGGCTCAAAATCTTCTTGGGTAAAGACGGTGCTTCCGGTGACTTTGATGCTCGTCAGCTTAAAAATTTCGCTGTTATCAACTTCAAATGGCTGGGGGGGAGAAGCCTCCGGTGTAACCTGGGGAATTGCTTGGGGAGCAGTGGGGGTGAATGTAGGACTCGGCTGGACAAAACGATCGCGATTATTCTCTGGAGATATATCCTCTTGGGCGAGTAGTAGGGGGCTATTTGCTACCATTGCCAGGACAAAAAAGAAAGATGAGAACAAATACTTGAGCATTACGTTTACCTAGACCAAGAAAAAAAACAAAACAAGAAAAAACTAGGCCATCATTGTAATCTAGCTATGGAAAATGGGAGCTGAGTTTACGAGATGGCCTGGGATAGATTATTGATTCTTAGAATAAAGCTCTAATCAGATTAATGTGAAGAAATTAAAATAAATTTACTAAGCCCCTGAAGCAACCTGGTCAAATCCACCACATTGTTACCATAGAATTAGGGTCTGTCATCATTAAACCTGAAACTCTTCTTAGCCAAGGATTTCAGTTGAAAACTATACTTTCCTGAACCTAGCTCAGGATCAACGTTTTAATACTAAGTGATGACACTCCCTAGAATCCTATGGAATTCCATGGAATCTAAAATGCTCGGGATCTTTGCTATAGATCAATATTTGCGGGTTGAATCTGCATTTTGGCAAGATCTGCAATGCTGTAATAGAGTTGTTCCGCGATCGCTTTATTTCCTTCATCGGTTAGATGAATGGCATCAATAAAACTATCCGCTGGCAATTTATCAAAATTATAAAAGTCAATAAATTTAACGTTACTAGGCAAATCTTTTTCTAATTTTTTCCCCACTGCAATTAATTCTGGGTAGTATTCCTTCATTTTCGTTTGATAATCATTGCCCAAACTGTTTAAAATTTCCGCTGTTTGACCAGAGGATTGGGTTGCTTTTGCCGTGATTTCCGGTTGAATTGCTAACACCACCGGCACCCGGTTGGCGGCCCCTAACTTAATCAGTTGTTTTTGATTATTTGTATAGCGATCGAGGCGCAATTGTAACTCCTCAGGGCTATCGGGGAGATAGGACGTAATCCGTTTACCATCCAATTAAATACCATGGTTTCCTGATCCACCGTTGGTTGGGGCTGAAGGAAAAAGTAACGGGCTGTTTTCACCGCATAGGAATCACTGATCCAGCTATTAACAGTATTTTTAACCGATTGGGTAAAATGGGCGGTGGAATTAGCCAAAAAATCATCCACGTAGGGTAGGGTATTTTTTTGTTCGCTACTAGGTAACATCAAATCCTCATAACCATTTAACACCACAATTAAATCGGGCTGGTAGGGTAAAATATCCACCGCAAATTGGGCAAATTCATTACCGGAGGTATAACCTGGTACCGCCACATTAATCACCCGATAGTTGCCTTGTTTAATTTTAGGAGGCAAGGCCATGGCTTTGACCCTAGTGGGTTGATAAAAAGGTAATGTGTCAGGACGATATTTGCCAGGGGAACGCTTTTGTTGTTCCACCCGTTCCTGAAACCGTCCTTCTAGATAGGACGCGATCGTGGCATCATTACCAATGGTACCCTGGCCAAAAGCCGTCGAGCCTCCCAAGATAAAAATACGAATTTCCCCCTTAGGTTTAGCCATAGGAATATTTTCATCCTCACGCCAACCCTGGCCATTGATTTTCCAATAATCATTTTCCTGGTCATGGTTAAGGCCATAGCCCGCAGCCGAGCCATTATAAACCCCCAATTGACCATGGTTAGAGATGCCATCAATGGGCTCTTTACTTTTGTTGAGTAATTGCAAACGATAGGCCGTGACAAATGCTGGTTCACCCTTGTAGGCTTTAATTTCTTCCTTTTTGCCTTGAATATTGACAAAAAGCATCGCTAAAATTTCTGCGGCGATTACAATCAAGGGTACCGCCACCACAAACCAGAGGGGGGAAAAGGATTTTTTACTTCTTCTTTGTCTGCTGTAACCAAATCCTCGCCTGGATCTAAACATTAAATCACTGATCCTCAAAAATCAACAAAAATTAATATTGCCCCTAATTTTACCAGCAGTGATGACCGCCATTGTCTGATCTTAAAGATCGGTTTTATTGGTTTGAAGCTAAACCCCTTACCTATAATTTTAAAGTACTAATTTAAAGTGCTAATTTGAAGTGCTGGTGGTTGGGCTTTTGTTCTTTATGATTAAACCGTTTTTACGCAAATTATTTGTACTGCTGGAAGTTTACTACGCCAACATGATGGAGTACCGTGCAGAAATTTTTTTATGGGCCCTATCCAGTAGCTTTCCGATCATTTTATTGGGAATTTGGGTTGAGGCCTCTAAGCAAGCTGATTTTGGTTTATCCACCCAGGATTTTATTCGTTATTTTTTAGCAGTATTTTTAACGGATCAATTTACAAAAGTGTGGGTAATTTGGGAATTTGAGGAGGAAATTGTCACCGGCACTCTTTCTTCTAAGTTATTGGCCCCGATCGATCCGGCCTGGCGACATGTAAGCCGGCATTTAACCGAAAAATTACCCGTATTCCAGTCATTATTGGGTTGTTGTGGTTATTTTTATCCCTATACCCAGAAGCGCGGTGGTTGCCTAACCCATGGCGGATCTTAGGATTTTTAGGGTTATGTTTAATGGCTTTTACCCTAGCGTTTTTAATTCAATATACGTTCTGTATGTTGGCTTTTTGGTTAGAGAAAGCAAGCGCGATCGAGGTATTTTGGAATTTATTATTTATCTTTTTTTCCGGTTTAATTGCTCCTCTGTCAGTCTTTCCCCCAGGGTTACAAGCACTTCTAAAATGGACTCCCTTTCCCTACGTCATTAATTTTCCAGCTACCTTTTTAGTGGGAGTAGCAGACCATAGCGGGATGAAATTTTTAGTGATGGCTGCTTGGATTGCTATATTTTGGGTGGTAAACCGTTGGTTATGGCGAGAGGGTACCAAAAAGTATTCTGCCATGGGAGCCTAGGGAGTATCATCAATTAGCCTTAAAACGTTGATCCTGAGCTAGGTTCAGAAAGTATAGTCAATTTAATTTAGTATGGGATGGCCATTTCTCGCTATAGGATGTTTTTAGCTCTATTTATTTCCCGTAATTATTCAAAAAGACTATATAGTTTTAAACTGAAATCCTTAACTAAGAAGAGTGGTAGTCCTATACAAATAAGGATCAGGAAGATTAAACCCCTTGATAATCAATTATCCTGGGTCTAAATATCCTTACAGCTTTAGCACTACCAGAAGAGTTTCAGGTTTAAATGATGACAGGCCTTAGTAACGTTTTTTGCCATGGCACTGTTTAAATTTTTTACCGCTATAGCACCAACAAGGTTCATTTTTTTTCGGCGTTAGGG
>JAAUPO010000344.1 GCA_012033095.1 Synechococcaceae cyanobacterium RL_1_2
ATTTGGGGGACTTTATCATGATTTTTCAGAAATTCATCCTCCAGTATTGGGGGCAGGGGGGCTTTATAAATTAGCTCTTAGGCCATGGTTTTATTCAATGTGAGCAAAATATTCCTTTGATTTAGTGGGATCTGGAATCATGGTCGCATCCCCTTCCTGCCATCGGCCGGACAAACGCGATCGGGATTCTTTTGAACGTGTTGAATGGCTCTCAGGGTACGCAGGGTCTCGTCCACACTGCGCCCAAAGGAGAGATTATTGACGGTGCAATGTTGCACCATGCCTTCGCGATCGATGATAAATAATCCCCTGAGGGCAATCCCAGAATCAGGCACCAGGACGTTATAGGCCGTTGCAATTTCTTTTTTTAAATCAGACACTAGAGGATAAGCCACATTGCCGACTCCTCCTTCTTTTTTATCCGTTTGAGTCCAGGCTAAATGGGAAAATTCGCTATCCACTGACACCGCTAACACTTCAGTATCAAGGGCAGCAAATTCTTCATAGCGATCGCTAAATGCCACAATTTCCGTAGGGCACACAAAGGTAAAATCTAGAGGATAAAAAAACAAAACTACGTATTTTCCCAAGAAATCCGAAAGTTTGATCGTTTTAAACTCATAGTCCAACACCGCCGTTGCAGTAAAATCCGGTGCTGGTTGACCAACCCTTAGGGCATCACTCATAGTTTTTTTTTCCTCAAGGTTAATGTTACGGGATCTGAAAGTGATCTGAAGCTTGCGTAACAATATACCACGCTATTTATAGAGGTTAGTTATTGGGTTATTTTGGCCCCCAGTCATTCCAAAAATCGTTATAGTGACGTTGTTGATCCATGTTGATCCATGTTCATCAATTTAATTTCCTTAATTTATTAATTTAATTTCCTTGAGGTTAGTTTCTTCCATGTTGCATAAACCAGCCCAAACCGGTTTTCCCCTTAATGCCCTGATCGCCGATCGCTGGAGTCCTTTAGCTTTTAGTGATCGACCCGTTGAACGGGAAAAATTAGGAAGTTTAATGGAAGCAGTTCGGTGGTCATCTTCTTGTTATAACGAGCAGCCTTGGTATTTTATTGTCGCCAATAAACAGGACAATGCCGATCATTTCGATCAATTGCTAAGTTGTATTGTGGAAGCCAATCAAACCTGGGCTAAGGATGCACCAATATTAATGTTAGCGATCGCTCAGACCGTCTTTAGTCGCAATGGCAAGCCTAACCGTCATGGAATTTATGATCTAGGCCAAAGCGTTGCCACCATGATCCTTCAAGCGGAATCCATGGGGTTGGTGGCCCATCAAATGGGGGGGTTTGATCCTGATCGGGCTAGGGAAATTTATCAAGTTCCTCCAGACTGCGAAATTATGGCCGCGATCGCCCTCGGTTATCAAGGAAACTTAAGTACTTTACCCCCCAATTTACAGGAGAGAGAAAGCAGCGATCGAGTGAGGAAAAACCTGGACAGCTTTGTTTTTAGTGAGCAATGGGGAAAAACTTTGCCCTTGTCTTAAAAGATCTTAGGACTTACCCACAAAGCTCCCTAAATCCCCCAAATTGGAGGGACTTACTTGAACGATTGTTCCCAAACATCATGGTTCCCAGGACAGAATTGAAATTTTTGCGTAAGTCCTGATTAATTTAGGATCTTAAATTAAATAACTTAGCGATTTGTGGGGTCTCCTGCGAGTGAAGGTAAACTAATGGGGATTTAAGTTTTAGATGTTATTAAATTCTTATTCCCAAGTCCTGATTAATTTATGCTGTTTATGCTGTAATTTGTGGTGGTGAAAGGGCAAACGCTGAAACGTTATAGTAAATTTAATTTAGTATGGGATAGTTATTGCTTGCGATAAAAGCCTTTTAGTTCTATTTAGTTCCCGTAATTATTCAAAAAGACTAGAATTTTGCTGATAATTGGGGAAGGGAAGGATCGGTCGCGATCGCCTGGATCTTAGAGCAAGGATTTAACTGTCTAAGCTGGCACTTAGAGGATGTTTGAAAAGCCCGCCTTGCCCTCCATTCTGGGGGTAAATTTTCTGAAAAATAATTATAAAGTCCCCCAAATTGGGGGATTTAGGGGGCGACTCCACCACATTTGATACTTTTCAAACACGTTCTTACAGCTACAAATCGGAGCTAGTATTGCTTGGGGTAAATTCACAATCTATTTTCTATTGCTTGAGTAAAGAGTAAATCTCTCATCAGAACTAGAACATGCACTTCACTTATATAGCAGTCCTAACTAGGTCATAGAATGAAGATCCTTACTAGACTTGGCTTTCAATGTACTCAATTGCCACAAACTATTTAAAATTGCGATAGCACTTACATCATCGGGTACTAGGTTATTTTCTCCCATTAAGAAAGCTGGGCTAATCTCCCAAAAGAACGATCGGGCCATTCCCAAAAGTAATTATGATGGTACTAACCAGCATTCCTGTTACTTCGTTTTAGTTTTTGTTTTAGTTACCCCCACCATGACTCAGCCCACCCAACCGATTTGGATCTACGATACTACCCTCCGGGACGGTTCCCAACGGGAAGGGATTGCCCTCTCCCTAGAGGATAAATTAAAAATTGTGGATCACCTCGATGGCATGGGTATTCCTTTTATTGAAGGGGGTTGGCCCGGTGCGAATCCCAAGGATGGGGAGTTTTTTCGGCAAATTAAACAGGAGCAACTCAAACAGGCCCAAATTGTCGCGTTTTGTTCCACCCGTCGCCCCCACAAGTTAGCCCCAGAGGATCGCCTCTTAACCGCCATCCTCAAAGCGGAAACGGAATGGTTAACCATTTTCGGGAAATCCTGGGATCTCCACGTCACCACCGGATTGAAAACCACCTCGAGGAAAATTTAGCCATGATCGAGGATACCCTTACTTTTTTAAAAACAGAGGGCCGACGGGTAATTTATGATGCGGAACATTGGTTTGATGGTTATAAACAAAACCCCGATTACGCGATCGCGACCCTGAAAGCCGCAGCTAGGGCCGGGGCAGAATGGTTAGTCCTCTGCGACACCAATGGGGGCACGTTACCCCACGAAATTACCGACATTATTGCAGCAGTACAGTCACAACTCGGGCCCAGTGCGCCCCCCCTCGGTATCCATACCCATAATGACAGTGGGGTGGCGGTGGCCAATACAGTTAGTGCAGTGCGATCGGGGGCTACCATGGTACAGGGGACGATCAATGGCTATGGGGAACGGTGCGGTAATGCTAATCTCTGTTCCGTCATCCCCAATCTGCAGTTAAAGCTAGGCTATCTTTGCCTCAGTCCAGAGCAATTAATGCAGTTAGCTCCCAATAGTCGGTTAATCAGTGAAATTGTGAACCTCGCCCCCGATGACCATGCCCCCTTTGTCGGTAAATCCGCCTTTGCCCATAAAGGGGGGATCCATGTATCGGCGGTGGCCAAAAATCCCCTCACCTACGAACATATTACCCCCGAAGCGATCGGCAATGCCCGGCGCATCGTGATCTCCGATCAATCCGGCATGAGCAATGTCCTCGCTAAAGCCAAAAGTTTTGGCATTGGCCTAGAAAAGATGATCCCTCCTGCACAAATTTGAATTGGAGCTCAAGGAATTAGAACACCAGGGCTATCAATTTGAAGCAGCAGAGGCGAGCTTTGAGTTATTAATCAAAAAAATTCTGGGTCAAAGGCCCTCTTTCTTTAAGCTCAAGGGTTTTCAAGTCCATTGTGATCTATTAGAAACCATGCCCGATAGTAATGCCCTCGCTACGGTTAAATTAATCGTTAACGATCAGGACATTTTAGAGGTGGCCGAAGGCAATGGCCCCGTTTCGGCCCTGGACTCTGCCCTTCGGAAAGCGTTGGTGCGTCATTATAAACAAATCGAAACCTTTCACCTAGCGGATTATAAGGTCAGAATTTTGGATGGCACCGCCGGCACCTCCGCTAAACCCGCGTCTTGGTAGAGTCCAGTACGCCAGGAACGATGGTCAACGGTGGGGGTCT
>JAAUPO010000345.1 GCA_012033095.1 Synechococcaceae cyanobacterium RL_1_2
CAAATTCTAAATATTTGATTTTATTATTTGATTTTTAACAATAAAAAAAGAAAATAAACTCACAATATTGTTTTAAGATCAAAATATCGGCTCTCGAATCACAGAAGTAGTACGTTTGAATTGTTTTATTTGGTGTCATCACCTGCTGAATGTAGGATTTAATATTGGGGATTTGGCATTAGCCAATCTGATCGCAACAGATTAATCATAGTTAAAACTTGACCATATAAGCTTTTTAACCCTTAGAAATCCTAGAAATCCTAGAAATGTTCTGATATTTATGGCTATAGTTATAGAATCGCTGATCGGATCAATCTGGTTTGGGGTTTAAGCTTCCCTAGGCTATAGGATTTTACGGACTTCAGAATAGTCTAATGAGTCTAAGATTGATCCCTGGGCTTGTATCCACAGCCATAACCTGCCATCTATTCCCTGATCCCTCTGTGTTCAAAGGTTTTTTAAACTTGTTCCTCAATGCCCACTGTCCTTTATGTCAGCGATCGGCAGAGGATCTAGTGTGTCGTTACTGTCGGGAAAATCTTTTAAGTTGTCAGCGATCGCGAACGGAGCAGTTTCACCACCATGGTACGTATCCGTTGTTGCTTTGGGGTAAGTATGACTATAGCCTTAAGCGAGCGATCGCAGCGTTTAAGTATGAAAATAAACCAGCCCTAGGGGAATTATTGGGGGAATGGTTAGCAGAGGCTTGGCACGAATTAGGTTTAGCATCCTACCATAAGTACAGTAAACCACCCCTGACTGTCTTACCGATCCCCCTTCACCCAGCAAAGTTAAAACAACGGGGTTTTAATCAAGCAGCCATT
This sequence comes from Synechococcaceae cyanobacterium RL_1_2, assembly GCA_012033095.1. Lineage (GTDB taxonomy): Bacteria > Cyanobacteriota > Cyanobacteriia > Cyanobacteriales > JAAUPO01 > JAAUPO01. Next base: position 825 of record JAAUPO010000345.1, read on the forward strand.
ATCGCCCATCGATTTGCCCAAATGCATAATTATCGTTACGATGCTGAGGGCTTAATTAGGGTTAAATCCACACAACCTTTGTTTGAATTAAATCTATCCCAACGTCAACAGGAAATGGCCTCAGCAATTAAGATCGGCCATCGTCTTCAGGCTATGCCATCAAGCAAAAAAAACTCCCCCATCATCATTGTGGATGATATTTACACCACGGGTACGACGGTGGAGACAGCAATTAAAAGTTTGACTGCATCAGGGTTTAAAGTGGCTGCTATTGTTGCGATCGCTAGTAGTAAACAAGACTTAGATTCCACGTATAAGCCTTAGGTTAATTTGTGCCTAAAATCAAATCGTGCAATTTTACTGTTATGTTAACGGCGTAAATCCGAGTCAACATAACCATTAGTAGGACTTTGATCCTAGGTACAACGTTTGGTTAAAAACTAAGGGAAAGGATTAAGCGATCGCTCTTAGAACGTGTTTGAAAAGTATCAAATGTTGTCGAGTTGCCCCCCTAAATCCCCAATTTGGGGGACTTCATTGGTTAAAATCTAGGTGATTTTGATTTCCCCCAGACTGGGAGGTAAGGGGGGCTGTTCAAACATCTTCTTAGAGAAATTAAATAAAATTTCGTTAATAGGCACCTTTGCCTAGAAAAACCACAACAATGGTTTTTAATAGGATCTGAAAATCCAATAATAGTGACCAGTTAGCAATATATTCAAAGTCCTTACGGAAAATATCTTCTGAATCAGTATCAGAGCGTCCACAGACTTGCCATAGGCCAGTGATGCCAGGAATAACCACATGGCGATCGTGGTGTTCTGGATTCTTAAACTTTTGCACATCCCTTACGGGTAAAGGTCTAGGGCCAACTAAGCTCATTTCCCCCATCAAGACGTTAAATAATTGAGGTAACTCATCTAAACTTGATTTGCGTAAAAATTTACCAGCCGTAGTAATGCGTGGATCATCTTTCATTTTAAATAACACCCCGCCATCTACTTCGTTCATCGCTTCTAATTTTGCCTGAAGCTCACTGGCATTTTCTACCATGGTACGAACTTTCCACACCTGAAAAGGCTTGCCTTGGTAACCTATTCTTATTTGTCGGTAAAGCACGGGGGCAGGGGAGTCCAGCCTAACCCATAAAGCCATTCCCAGTAAGACAGGACTAAGAACTACAACCAAAAACAATGATGCTAAAAAATCGAAGCATCTTTTAATCATAAGTTCAACCTTATTTTGGGACTCATTAAAGGGAGCTGACATGAACATGATCTTACTTAAGAGTAGGTTGTGTTTATCGTAGAAGATGATTAAAGCAATAAATCTGAAAATGCTATATAGATTCGGATTTATTTAGTTAGGTAGCAAAAATCTTTGGAAGAATCTAAGAATAACTTAAAAATTATGGTGTCCGTAGTGTAATTATTTACTGTTTAACGGAATATTAAGATTACTTTATCTAAAAGAATACGTAAAAATACTTAGACTTGTCCATAGAACTTTAACGACATAAATCAAAAAATGTGGTTATTATGGTTTATTTCTATCAGTGGGTAGTTAATGTATTGAATTTAGCTATGATTGAGCAGGTAAATTTTGGCTTGTTTTTTGTTTGAATTGTGATAGATATTCAGATTAGCCAAGAATCATTGAAAACTTTGGAGATTTCGGAAATTTAGTTTTTTATCTTCAGTTACAAGTATAGGACTTACGCACAAGCCCCCTAAATCCCCCAAATTTGAGGGACTTGCTTGAATGATTGTTCCCAAACATCCTGGTTCCGAGAACAGAATCGAAATTTTTGCGTAAGTCCTGATTCCTATTGGGATCAGGATCATTAACGTTATGTCGCGATCGCAAATCTAATTTGCCACCCTCCCTATGGATTGACCATCATCGCTATGGGGACAAGGCCATGGAGCTGGGCTATGGGAATCGATCGGGTGATTAGGATCAATACAAATTTGATCCGATCGCCACAAATATAATAGGAAATAGGTCGTTGGTTGAATAATTGATCTTGATCTTTTCAGGATCAATCCATCGATGTAATTAACGATTTAATTAAGAAAAAAAACCGATCATGATTCACTCAAAAATGTTGAGTTTCTGTAAATCTTCTGCGCTGGTGGTGTTGGCTACTGGTTTTAGTGTGTGGGGTGCTAATCCCACGATCGCCCAAGAACAGCTAGTCAGAACGTTAAGTGTTACTGGGGAAGGAATTGAACTGATTCCCACTAGTTTAAGTCAGGTGCAATTGGGTATTCAAATTGAAGGTAAAACTGCCGAGGATGTACAGCGACAGGTAGCCCAACGTTCTAATGCCTTAGTTAATTTATTACAGCAACGGCAGGTGAATAAATTACAAACTACAGGAATTAGTTTGCAGCCTAACTATGATTACAGTGATAACAATCGTCAATTGATTGGTTATATTGGCACCAATACTGTCAGTTTTGAGGTGGATACGGAAAAAGCTGGGGCCATAATTGATGAAGCGGTGAAAACCGGAGCCACTCGCATTGATGGCATTGGCTTTTTGGCCACCGATGAAGCGATCGCGGAGGCCGAAAAAGTAGCCCTGAGGGAAGCGACCTTAGATGCCCAAAGACAGGCCCAGCAAGTGTTAGAGGTATTGAACTTACAGGTTAAAGAAATCGTTGGCATTCAAATTAATGGTTCCACCCCTCCCATGATGTCCTATAAAGAAAGCTCCCGGATTTTAGCCTCTACTACCGCCGATTTTCAAACCATGGTGGTGGGCGGTGAACAAACGGTGCGGGCTTCAGTGACGTTGCACATCAAATATTAACTCTGGGAAGTATAGTTGTCGCTCACCCCATGGGCAAGGATCGGCCATGGTCAATCTTGATCAGATATAGTCAATTTAATTTAGTATGGGGTGGCTGTTCCTCTCAATGGAATGTTTTCAGATCTATTTGTTTCCCCTAATTATTTAAAAAGACTATAAGTTGTTATAGTCGATTCCAGGGCTTAATCACACCAACAACGGCTATAGAACCCATTTGGGATCTATCGGTAGATTTGTAATGCTTGAACTGTATTGATTTCATGCTGATCAGGTTCATTTTGATTAAGGTTTGTTCGGCTCAAGTCTTACTGTGCATTGACCATTAAAAGGGATAT
>JAAUPO010000346.1 GCA_012033095.1 Synechococcaceae cyanobacterium RL_1_2
AAAATCAATGCCCTGGTGGTAGGGATAACCACGATCGCGCGATCGCCCACTTGGGAAAAGGTTTGAAGATGGGCCGCCATGGCCCGGGCTTTAAGATCTAGTTCCCGATAGGTCAGGCTTTTTTCAATAATTTCCCCTTGTCGAACAAAAGCATAGGCTAATGCATCGGGTTGGGTGGCAGCGCGGTGACGTAATAGGGAAACTAGATCAGTGGTCATGTTGAATTAAAACGCTAAAATCGATCAAATTAACATAACTTTATCAAAAAACGTTCCTAGCCCAGGGTAAGGGTGGTCAACTATGGTAGCTGGATCAAGGTTGGGGGATTGGCATGAGAACAATTAGCAATAGCCGGGTTTGGCGATGTTTGGCGGTTAAGGGAGATCCTCACAAGTTTAACTTTTGATCCTAGGGTTAGGACTAATCACCCGAAACCCTAGGATGGCTGAAGTTTTAACCCGAAACAATCATGGAGCCGATCCCGTCATCAGAAAAGATTTCCAGTAATAGGGCATGGGGAATTCGGCCATCAATAATGTGGGCCCCCTTAACACCTTGGGCAATGGAACGAATACAACACATTACCTTTGGGATCATGCCTCCCCCCACACTGCCATCATCAATTAACTTTCTAGCGGTGCTTAGATTAAGACGAGGTAATAGGGTCGTGGGATCGGTGTAATCCTTGAGAATGCCAGCGGTATCCGTTAATAAAATTAATTTTTCTGCTTCTAGGGCTGCGGCTAATTCCCCCGCAACCGTATCTGCATTAATGTTATGGGGTTGGCCGCGATCGTCATTAGCCACGGTAGAGATGACTGGAACATAATTATGCTCAACGAGGGTGCTCACCAGATGGGGAGTGACAGAATTTACTTCTCCCACAAAACCGATATTTTCCGGATCAAGGGGACGGGCGGTAACGAGGTTTCCATCCTTCCCACATAATCCCACCGCCGAAACCCCTGCTTGATTGAGTAAGCCCACTAGCTCCTTATTGACCCGACCGGCTAATACCATTTCCACCACTTCCATGGTGGGTTGATCCGTAACCCGCAAACCATTCTTAAAATCGATTCTAATTTTAATTTATCCAACCATTTATTAATTTCGGGGCCACCACCATGCACTACCACCGGGCGAATACCAACACAGGATAGAAAAACAATGTCACGAATTACTTTTTCTTTGAGGTAACTATCCTTCATCGCTGCCCCACCGTATTTAATCACGACAGTTTTTCCGGCAAATTCCTGGATATAGGGTAGGGCTTCGCTTAAAATTCTGACACGGTTGGCTTCAGCTTCTTTATAGTATTCGCTAGCTTGATTCATATATGGTGGCAACTCTTAAATCTTGTACTGTGAGAAGTTTAAACTAAACTTTTAAAGCTTAGTTAAACTCCCCTTAGAGTTTGTCACCAAATCTTGGCCCAAATTAAATCCCAAATACTAATCCCCAATTAAATCCTAAATACAAATCTCAAATACAAATCCCAAATTAAATCCCAAATTAAATTATTAATTACCTTCCTTAACCATGGCACAGGAAATTGAACGTAAATTTTTGGTTAAAGACGATCGCTGGCGATCGCTAGCTTCTGGGGTAAAGTATGCCCAAGGTTATATTCCGAGGGGTAACGCCACCACGGTTAGGGTGCGCATTGCGGGGGAAAAGGCCTATTTAACGATCAAAAGTCCTGTGATTGGGATCACTCGAGCTGAGTATGAATACCCAATTCCGCTACAAGATGCGGAGGAGATGCTGGCCAACCTCTGTGATCATCCCATTATTGAAAAGTATCGTTATGCCATTCCTTGGGGAGATTTAGTGTGGGAAGTGGATGAATTTTTAGGGGATAACCTGGGTTTAGTTATTGCGGAGGTGGAGTTAACCCACGAAGACCAACGGTTTGAATTACCCCCTTGGATCGATCGCGAAGTCCATGATGCTCGATACCGTAACGCGGCGTTAGTGAATCATCCCTATTGTGCTTGGAGCAAGGCAGAAAAGGGTTAGTCAATTGTAAGCTTCTTGCTCAAATAGTCCTCAGGCTAATCATGATGACATCATCTATTTCGTAACGATTTTATCGGCAGCGATCGCTAAATTGAAAGTACCTTGGAAATCATCATGGAATCATGGAACTTGTACGGGATAAAATGATTCAAAATAGGTAACAATGAAAGTTCAAAATTTTACATAGATTGGGACAGTAATGAAACTGATCAAAAATTCTTTTTCCTTGGGTTATGCCCTTAGTGCTGGCGTACTAGCCTTAGGATTAATCACAATTAATGGCTTTAAACCTTTTTCTTCGATGGTGGTGATGGCCCAAACTGAAGCCAGTGATGGAAATTTTGAGCCCGCCCAAATGGATAATTTTGCGAAAGCCGCCTACGAAATAGAAATTAGTCGTCTATCCATATACGCGGAGATTAAAGATCTTAATAATGGTGCAATTCCTACTTTTACCTGTGACGATCGCGAAACTGTTAACGCCCTAACAGAAAATGTCAAACCCCTAGCCGATCGTTATTGTGCCCGCTCCATCGAGACGGTGGAAAAATACACCATGAAGATTGAAGATTACAATCGGATGCAGCTACTTTACAATCAGCAACGCCCCAAAGAACAGGGCCAGGAAGGGGGGCATTCTACAACGCCATCACTGAAATTATCCGTAGCGTCCATAATGCCAATAAGGAAGTCACCACTGGAGAATAACCAGAGGATACATCAATTAATAAAATAATTAATAAAATTAATAATCAAGTCTCTATCTTCATTGATTGAGAGCATTAATTAAGTTTTCAGGGGTCGCCTAATTTTTTATTCAAGAATGAATTATTCCCTTTAATGCCTTATTGATAAGGGGGATTGCCGTAAATCTTGGTACTTTACCTATAGGGAAATGGCTAGATCAATTTCTGAGGAGCATTCATTTACCCAAGTTTTATTTTTCATTTCATCGGACTTACCCAGAAGCCCCCTAAATCCCCCAAATTTGGGAACTTGCTTGAACAAACATCCCCAAACATCATGGTTCCCAGGACAGAATCGAAATTTTTGCGTAAGTCCTGATTTCAGTAATGCAGTTTTATTGTTAGTTAATTTTGGAAAATCAATTCAAGAGTTAATGGAAGAAGCCCGTACCCAAGGAGGGACAAGTTACGATTGGTTTGAGCCGTTGTATCGTCAGGCTGGCCGTAATATCACTGAGATTCCTTGGGCAAAATTACACCCCCATCCGGCCCTGGTATCTTGGTTTCAAAACCATACTGTGCCAGTGGTGGGCCGCACTGGGTTAGTGGTGGGTTGTGGTTTAGGAGATGATGCGGAGTTTATTCAAAAATTAGGCTATCTAACCACTGCTTTTGATGTGGCCCCCGGCGCGATCGAGTGGTGTCAGAGTCGATTTCCTCGCTCCCCTGTGAGTTATGAGGTGGGGGATCTATTTACTTGGTCCGATGGAGCCGATTTGGTAATTGAGCATCGCACCGTCCAAGCTTTGCCTTTAGAGTTGCGAACCCAAGCCATCAATCAAGTTTGTGCTTTGGTAAACCCTAGTGGCTTATTAATTGTGATTACCAATACTCGCCCCACCGAAACACCTCCAGAAGGCCCACCCTGGCCCCTATCTCCCCAAGAGATTGGGCAATTCCATCAAGGAAGCTTGAGCCTCATGGAAACCATTGCGATCGAGGAAAACCATGGGATGTTAGTTTTTAAAAATCAGGTTTAAAGGCCACGGCCAGGATCAAGTTATCTTTAGCACTTCTAAATACCAAATCCGTTTTATTAAACGTTTTATTAAATATGGAAAAGTGAAAAGTAATTTTGGCCTCAACTTTTACTAATAGCAATTACTAAGAATGTGTTTTAAAAGCCGCCCCCCTTGCCCCCCAGTCTGGGGGAAATTATAGTCAATTTAATTTAGTATGGGGTGGCTGTTCCTCTCAATGGAATGTTT
>JAAUPO010000022.1 GCA_012033095.1 Synechococcaceae cyanobacterium RL_1_2
CGCGATCCCCTCCAACGTCACCATGGAACGAATAATTAACGCATAATAAGCCGGCACTCGGAATGGAAATTCATACATCATCTCCGACATTTGATCTGTGATGCTTTTAAAATTCAATTCCGCCACCGAAGCCCCCAGCGCATTCCCAAATACTTCCGTTAAAGCCGGCACAATGGGGGATAGATCCGTTTCTGGGGTTAAAAAATCTAATTTGACATAATCCGTCGCCAGGGATTCAAAATCTCGGTTAACCAAATGCACCACCGCTTCAATTAACCCATAACGCTGATAGGGTTGGATGGTACTCATCATGCCAAAATCAAGATAGGCTAAGCGACCATCGGGCATGGCCAAGAGGTTTCCCGGATGGGGATCTGCGTGGAAAAAGCCGTGCTCTAACAACTGCTTTAAGGAACATTGCACCCCCACTTCTACTAAATAGGTCGCATTGATGCCCTGGGCTTGAACTTTTTCAATATCCGTTAGCTTAATGCCCGTGACCCATTCCATGGTCAATACCCTTTTGCCGGTATATTCCCAATAAATTTTAGGGACATAAATCTCCTCCATTTCACCGTAAAGCTTGGCAAACTGTTCTGCATTTTTACCCTCTTGGGTATAGTTCATTTCTTCAAAAATGCGGGTGGCTAATTCATCCACAATTTCCACTAAATTTGAACGTAACCGTTTAATATTCTTCCTCGCCCACAGGGCCAGGGAGCGCATAATGTAAATGTCTAGGGTGATGCGATCGACGAGATCCGGTCGTTGGACTTTTACCGCTACGATTTCGCCACTTTTTAACTTCCCTTGATAAACCTGGCCCAAAGAAGCCGCCGCCAAAGGATTAGGGGATAGCTCTGCAAAAATTTCCGCCGGTGGGGCCCAACTCTTCTTCAATAAACTTAAAGGCCACCTCATTAGGGAAAGAGGGAATATCATCTTGTAGAGTGGTTAAGGCTTTGAGGTAAATAGGAGAAACTAAATCTGGACGGGTGGATAGGGCTTGGCCAATCTTGATATAGGTAGGCCCTAACTTAGTTAAAATGCCCTTCATCTCCTCCGCTCTTTTTTCCTGCTTCGCGATCGAGCTACTTCCTACTTTATCTAGCCACAGATGGATAAAAAACCAGCCAAAATTCCAAATGATACTTACTAGCCGCTGAAATACTAACCATGGACGACCATCATAGAGGTTATGGATTTTGTCAGGGTGATATCTCCAGGATTGATCTTCGTTGATCGGTTCAGCGACAACAGAAATGGTACGTTCAGGGGTGGAAGTAATTTGGGACATAGGAATAGTGGGGACTATAGACCTAATAAAAGGTAAAAGTATAAGCTAACGCTTTCATGGCAACACAAATTCCCAAGGAAAAGGTGTTAAACCTAAGTGGGCTGTGTAAACGATTGTAACAATTTTTTCATCTAACCATGACATCAAACTCCTGGTTAGATCCTAAGAGGATCTTTGAAAAGCCATTCTTGCCCCCCATTCTGGGTGAAATCACCTAAATTTTAACCAGTCAAGTCCACCAAATTGGGGGATTTAGGGGGAGACTCCACAACATTTGATACTTTTCAAACACGTTCTAAAACCCTAGGGAGTGTCATCAATTAGGATTAAAACGTTGATCCTGAGCCAGGTTCAAAAAGTATAGTTTTAACCTAAAACCTTTAGCTAAGAAGAGTTTCAGGTTTAAATGATGACAGACTTTAGTTCCGTCTGGGGCAGAATGGGACAGCCTTCCATCAAATTGATCCCGTTTTTCTCAACCCTTAAGATTGAGTAAGAATAAAGGTAGTCCTATACAAGTAAGGAACATGAAGGTTGAACTGCTCGACAAGCAATTACCTTAGTTCTAACTATCCTTACAGCTTTAGCACTACCAGAATAAATAGTTAAAAATTAAAGTCTTTGAAGGGAAGCTAATTTAGCCGATTTTAACCTTAAGCAATCATCATTACTTGGTCAGGACTTACGCAAAAATTTTAATTCTGTCCTGGGAACCATGATGCTTGGGGACAATCGTTCAAGGAATTCCCCCAAATTTTGGGAATTTAGGGGGCTTGTGCGTAAGTCCTGATATTTAATTTACTTACTTTACTTGGCAGACTTGGCAGACTTGGTATAAAAGGCTAACAAGAAGGATTTAGAGGTGTAATTGATTTGATGCGTGTTAGAGAGCTGCAATCAGTTCTTGGGCTAATGCCGCGTTTTGCTCAGGGGTAGCATCAATGCTGACGGTTTCAGTAAATATAATTTGGGTTTCTAAACCAGAATTGGTATTTACTTCTAACTCAGACCAGTCAATGCTTTGGCTGCTATTGTTCCCAGAAATATTACTATTGGTTTGATCATCCCAAGCGATAGCATCATTGATGCTTAGATTAGTACCAGAGTTGTCACCCTGGACAAATCCATAGTTTTCTTGAACAGGGCTAATCCCTTGATTGCTATCGAAGCTATTAATTGCGGAACCTTGGTCACCATGGCCATAGGTTTGCTTCAGATCCGCGATCGTATGGGGATCAAGGGTATCGAAGTATTGGGCGAGTATGGGTATATAAGGAGCAATACTCTGGTGATAACTATTACCTCCGCCAAAGCCCCAATGGTAAGAATTACCGCCACCGAATCCCCAGTGATAGGAATTGCCGCCGCCAAAACCCCATTGGTAGGCATCCTTGATTGCATCCAAGACTTCATCATAGACTTTACTATCTTTCATCATGTCGAGAATATCTTCTACTCGAAAGCTAGCGGAAGTAGGAGTTAGAACTGATTGAGTTACCCCATCACCGAGGATATTGCTTAATTTACCGATCGTTACCCCCAAGGATTGAGCTAGCTCATTACCGATGCGATTAAGGAGACCAACATTATTGGTGGTTTTTAGGTCATAACCAATCACATCCATGGTCTTTAAATCAATGTTGCTAATGATTCTTTGCTCATTAAGTTTGAGGGTAGGATCCATGATGCCAGTGTAGCTATTTACTTCCCAGTGGCTAGCTTGGTGATCTTCTCCGCTACTGAAACCAGCAATTTTAGTTTTGCCACCATCAATGGAAAAATAGGCATCCTCACTGATGGATAAATCCACTACGCCTTGACTAGCACTAAGTTGGGTAAATCGGAACAGATCCAGAGGCATTGCCATTTCTGGCTTGTTCATATTTTCTGCTTTGATCAAGCTGCCTTGTTCTTCAAACTTTTCATAGACCACTGTGCTGTAGTCAATTCCTTGAAAACTGGCAACTTGAGTTAACCACTCATTATCATCTACCCCACTGACAAAACCCATCACATGGCCAATTTCATGGATGGCAACGCTGAAAAAGTCCACGCCAGTAGTTTTACCATCGAGGAAGTTGTAATCCCAAGCAATCCCTTCAAAATTATTGAGATTGCTGATCAAAATATAGCCATCTAACTCTTCTTCTTTTGACTTAGAAAGACCGAGGGCTTTAGCGTTGGCAGTAGTCAGGTTAAGTTTATCGACTCCTTCCACTAAACCGCCTTCTACTAAAATGTCAAACTTGCCAGCCCCTCTTTCTATTTTTCCGCTACCTCTTTTGCCTTCTTTTTCGTTACCCTTCTGCCAGATATAATCCCCAGGCAGGTTACCAAATGCAGTTTTGTCATTATCGGAAGAAATATCTCCATTGAGGGCTTCCAATACTTTGTTATAGCTAACTTTGCTTTCGATGTGGGGCAAAGCGGCACCAATTACGTTTTCAGGAAGATAATCACTGGTTTCAACGTGAATATTAATGGTGATGTCGTCATCGAGGTAAGCTGACCAAGCCATCCCTGCGGCTTTGAAGTTAGCCATTTGTTCGAGGGAAACCCCTGGCGCAAAGGAAAAATTAAACATCCCAGCGGTCTGGTTAAACCCGGCATCAGGATTTAGATTTAAGCTATCTAACATGGTTTATTTTTCCTCGCTATTCCGTCGAAACATTGCTTATAAAAGCAAGCGTTAACTTTTGGTTATGTTGCGTTTATTATGGTGCGATCGCTATCAACCTTACATCCGCTTGAATACGTAATTAAAAATACAGAATATTTAATATTTATTGAACACGACGAATTTTCAAGGGCATCAAAACGACTCAACGTTTTTGGTTTTTAGGTATTTACTCTGGGGAATGAAATGTAAATTTTGAGTCCTTTGGCGATCGTTTAGTTCTTTCTAAGAATAAATACGCAAAAATAAACCAGTCTTATGGTGCTAAATGACAATCAGGATAAAAATAAGTTGTTTTGATGGAAAGAATTAAGTTAGGTGATTTATCGTAGATAATTAAGCCCATACTTAATCAATTGCGCAAACAGAAGTCTTTTTGTATGACAGTCCTAACTAGGTCATAACATGAAGATCTTTACTAGACTTGACTTTTAATGTACTCAATTGCCACAAGCTATTTAGGATTAACAACTCTTACGAGCTAAGCCCCTAGCAATTGGCATCATGAAGGCGATCGCTATCTCTTCCCCACAGGACTTACGCACAAGCCCCCTAAATCTCCCAAATTTGGGGGACTTCCTTGAACGATTGTCCCCAAACATCATGGTTCCCAGGACAGAATCAAAATTTTTGCGTAAGTTCTGTCAAAAACCATAGCTTGCACCACTAAGGCGTTCCATCATTGAAACTATTAATGCTCAACTTAAGAATATTTCTCAGATTGAACATTCTCGTCATCGTAGTCCTGCTAATTTCTGTGTCAATGTTCTTTGTGGCTTAATTGCTTATTGTCATCAACCTAAAAAGCCTGGTCTTCAGTTGGAATGGGTTTTAGCTTCTGCTTAATCCTTATCCCGAACTCAGGTTATTTAGAATTTATGACGACTCTGAGCAATAGCAATAACTTAGGAAAAGTCAATTTTATGAAAAATTTGGCGTTGCTGATTCAGGGAATGAAGCGATGCCTGAAAGCATTGAAAATTACGTCAAGTTTTACAAAATCATACTGTCATTCAGCAACGCAAAAAACTGGTCTGATTCAATATTTACTTAAAGTTCGGTTGAAATTTTGAGTCAGTAATAGTTTGATTCGTGGCTAAGAAATAAATTCTAAAAATCAGGAACTACATAGGCACAATAGCCTCCTAGACCTGGGCCATATATTTGAGAAATACGTTGTTGCGTCAAATCATAGGGATATTCACTACATTCTTCAAACCCCAAAACTCCATTATCTTTCATTACGAAACTAGCCAACCAGTCAGTTTGATCCATGTTGAAATCTACATTTCCTGTACCACCACAGTGGGAAAATATTTGATTAGCATAACTTTTCATTAGAACGGGTGACGAAAGAATATTTGCAGCAACACTGTCTGCTCTTCCTGAGCTTCTATTTGCGTTTAAAACAACATGAATACGACTAATTCTTTTTGTGTTCCCAAACGTTGAATTAAGAGACTCATAATCATCATGAATTCTGTATTCAACCCCAGTACCTTTACCTCTAATATCTTCTAAAACTGAGTTAAGTTTCTCTTGACAGGAAGGCTTTGTGGCATATGAAGGTTGGATAGTTCCCAAACTTAGAAAAGCAACTGAAAAGAGAGAGAATGGGAGTAAAATACATTTTTTGAGATTTTTCATGGTTTAAAATTAATTTAATTCTTCCAAAAAAATATTTCTTTTGATTATAAATAACAAAGAAATAATTTTAGAATGTGTTAATAAAACGTAAACTTCATTTTTATGGTAGTGATGAAATGTAATGGTCATAGATTGAGGGAAAGATTGTAGTGATTGAGAAAATAGCACAAGGCTCCTAGGTGATTCTCTATCTTCTTGGAAAATGACAAAGCACTTCTAACCAAACGCGACATTCTCTGGCGCAACGTATTATTCAATCGCTCGATATGATTGGTGTTTCCTTCCTCTTTCCTTCCTGAACGATGACGCTTACTGGGTAAAACACATCCATAAGCTTCCCAGAAATCTGTGTAGCACACTGCACATTGACGACAGACACCGGGTAGAGAATCCCATAGCTGCTGAGCCGTCTGTTGACTACGGTCTCCGATAGCAGACCCCACTACCTCCCTTGTTTCTCGGTCTATGGCAAGCCATATCCATTATTTTTGTCGCTTGCTACCCACAAAAGACCAAAGCTCGTCCATCTCTAGGGTCAGCTTGCCTTTTTTTTGGCGATACGGATAAATTTGGGAACACTCTCGAATTTCCGATTCACATAAGTTTGGAGCCATTGAAACTCCTGTAACTAGAACAATACCTGCGAGGGAGAGTCGTTCTAGCAAGAGTTTATCAATCAGCTCACGAGTGGATGCGTCTATGGGCTGCCGGGTGGGATTATCCACAAATTGCCGTCCACCAGTCGCGACATCGATACCTTTGCTTACCATGGTGAGTATGTCCATATTTCATCGTGTTTTGGGATGAGCATCGGGAGCAATTTATAGTCATTTTGGAAGGTAGAACTCCTATCTATAATAACCATCACTGCCATTACATTGCATTACTACCTAAAATCTAAGTACTTAGATCCATTAACTATCCATTGTGTGGTGCAGATACAATCAGTTCCACATTTATCAGCAAAAATCCTATAAAGATCGCTAGGGCGTGTTATCCATCAGGGTTAAAACGTTGATCCTGAGCTAGGTTCAGAAAATATTGTTTTAAACTAAAATCCTTAGCTAAGAAGAGTTTTAGGTTTAATGATGACACGCCCTAGATTTTTTCCAGAATTCCACATTGGGATTAATCGTCAAGTGAAGTGGATCTAATCATCGGATTTTTCAACCCGGAACCTTTCTACGGAACTTAATAGATCCCGTGAAATTCCTACTAGGCTTTGTAATGCTCCGGATACCCGTTGGGATTCTTGGGACGTTTCTTGGGCAGTTAATTCCACCGATTGCATAACCTGCGCAACGGCCCGGGATGTTTCTTCCTGTTCCACTGTATCCGCTTTGATCGATCGCACCAGGGCATCGATTCGATTGGATACTTGAATAATATCTTCCAGGGAGTGTTTCGCCTGTTCTGCCCGTTTGGTTCCTTCAATAACCTGCTGGATTCCTTCCTCCATTGCCATCATTACAGAACCAGTTTCACTTTGAATTTGTAACACGATCTGTTCAATATCCTTTAACGCCTTAGCGGAACGATCGGCTAACTGTCTAACTTCATCTGCTACGATGGCAAATCCACGGCCAGCCTCCCCTGCCCTGGCTGCCTCAATGGAAGCGTTTAAAGCGAGGAGGTTGGTACGGGACGCGATCGTGGAAATTACCTGAACAATTTTTGAAATCTCCTGGGATGCTTCCGCTAAGCGTTTTACCTTACGAGCAGTTTCCGATACAGTTTCCCTAATTTGTAAAATACCTGCTACCGTACTTTCTACAGATTCCCCACCTTTTAAGGCAGTGGAAGAAGCTGAACGGGCTACTTCCTCAGCTTCCCGAGCATTTTCAGCTACCCGTTGAATCGAATCCGTCATCATCTGCACTGAATTCAACGTCACAGCCAATTCCTCTGCTTGACGTAGGGCATCCCCAGATAAACTACGGGCAAAGGATTCACTATCCCCAGAACTTTGGTTTACCTGGCGTGCAGCTTGTTTTACCTGTTGCACAATTTCCCTCAGGTTTTGAATGGTTAAGTTAAACGCATCAGCCACCGCCCCCAGCACGTCGGCCGTAACTTCCGCCTGTACCGTTAAATCTCCCCGGGCAGCCCCTTCCACATCATCTAGTAAACGAATTACCTGCCGTTGTAAATCTTCTTTTGCTTGCTCGGTTTCTTCCGCCCGCCGCTGAGCTTCGCTAGTGGTAGTTAAAATGACCCTAGACATTTGGTTAAAGCTAGCCGCTAGTTGACCAAACTCATCCTCCGAAAAAACCGTTGCCTTGGCATTTAAATTCCCACCGGAAACAGATTCAAATTGATTTTGGAGATTGCTTGTGGCCCTGAGTACTTGTTTCGTATTACGATTTCCCAAAAAGAAACTGGTACCAAATGCTGAGCCCCCCGCTAAGACGGTCATTAATAAACCCGTATTTCTGAGGTGCTTAATTACCCCAGCTTTGACCTCTTCCTGTTCGATTTTATTCGCCCCTAGGGAATTGGAAATAAATACCACGATCGCAACCAAAACCATCGAAACCACCCCAGTGGCCGCAGCCGTAATGAGATGTTTTGCTTGAAAGGAGAATTATCAAAAAATTTAAGCCAACCTTGTTCTACTTCCGCTTGGGTTTCTGGTTGGGTTTGAGTGGCCACATTTTTGGGCATGGTGGAAAAATCATCAACGAGATTTTTACTGCCCACCTGCCCCAACGTGAACATTTCCTCATTATCACTGATCACACTAACGTCACTGTCAAAATCCAAGTTATCGGGGATGGCAGTGGCACTACTGTTAAATAGTTCAGAATCCGATAGGCCTGAATCTTCGTCCGCCATATCGAAACTAGGAATACTATTTAAGCTGCTATCACTAAAGACATCAAACTCATCTAGAAAACTATCACTATCTAAGTTTTGACTAATATCTTGATCAATATCATCAATGCCAATATTGGCGTTTTCTTCCTCCACCTCGGCCATCCTCGCGGCCACTTCATCCATGGTAGGGCCATGGCCATCGTCATCCTCATAACCAGGAAAATAGTCATCCTCATCCTCGTCGTCATCAAAGCGATCGGCTGAAGACATCAGAAACGTTTCCTGGAAATCCCGACTATTTCTCTTAGTTGTACTAGAAGCACTAACTGGACTTTCTTTCCGAGGTAATGGCTCCATCGGCCTATCGTCGTCATCGTCGTCACTATATTCAGCCAAGGTACTATCGGATTGCATTTGCTCTAACTCAGGAAATTCATCCTGCTTTTCTAGGGCTAACTCCTCGAAACCTTGAATTTCACTCATAATTTCCTCGTCATAACCTTGCTCTTCCAAATCCGGGGGAACAAAGATGCCAGACGCACCTTGATCCACCAAACTTAATTCCTCGAAGCTATGGTCATCCGCTAGGGGATCATCAAAATCAATACCGTGATTTTCTTCAAACATATTTTCTCCCACCATATAAGTAGCTTCACCGCCTTCTTCCTCCTCCTCTTCTAAGCTATGAACAAAATCGTTATCATCCATGACCTCTCCATGATTGTGATTTAAACTAAAACCATCTTCAAAATCATCCAAGGAATTATCTTCATCCATCCCAAACTCTTCTTCCCCAAACCCATCGTCTTCCCCAACAAACCCAGATGACGGATCATTTCCTACGTCTCCAAAAGGATTAGGGTCTTGATAGGAAGAGCCACTAATACTGATTTCCAAGTTAGCCTCGTCGGATTCATTCAAAAATGGATTATCTTCAGTTAAATAACCATCGTCGTCTTCTTCCTCCATGGCAAAATCACCGTTGAGATCAAAACCTGAAGGATTATCTTCTTCTTCAATTACAAAATTATCTAAACCAGGATCATTGTTAATTAAATCTTCATCGATAAAATCATCACTCATCATCTGGGTGGCTTCCCCTAAATCCTCATCGTCATCGTCATCGTCATCAATTGCTTCTAATTCCTCTAACGTGTCATAAACCCCGGTGCCCTCCACCTGGGATTGAAATTGACTAACCTGCTCAAGGCCATTTTTTGCATAACTTCGATAGTCAGGGTCATTGGTAATATTCAGAACCGATTCATATTGTTCCCTTGCCACGTCATATTCCTGCAAACCATAGCAATAAATATGGCCTTTTAATAACCGAATGGAGGGGTCATCAGGATAGCCATCCGCCATGCGATTAATAATAGTAGCTGCTTCCTCAAAATTTGATTGGAGATAAGCTTTTTCCGCTTCTCCGTATTCCTTCGCGTAGTTCATGGTAGTCATAGCTAAGAATTACTTACCTCTCAGGTTTTGAACAGCTAGTAAATTAAATGGGAATTAAATGGGAATTAAATGGGTAAATGATAGATATGGATTCACCTATATATATTTTATTAGAGGTGAGTCCCTAAATCAGGATCAAAACAATCTAAGTTTTAAAGTCTGTAGCTTATGCAAATAAATAATAAACTTAAATCATTGATCTATGGCTTTAATAGAAATTTTGCCACATTAGGCTAATAAAAAATCTTTGTAATTTTAAAAAAGTAAATCTCTATTTAGTCTTGATTATTCTGGCTTGGTTTATCCTTTAGAATAATAGGTAAAGTATAGTTGATAGTTGATTGAATTGGGGATTAATCGGTCGAGACTGATGGGATTCTAGGTGGCCCAGCGAGCCGATCGCAGGACTGCCACGTGGTCTAACAATTTTAATACTTTTGTATTAGTTTGTTTGCTATCTTCTTTTAAATCCCATTCCCCTGGGACAAAGGGAGACATAATATCAGAAACATTGGTGGGGGGCATTTTAATGTCTTCGGGGACAAGCCAATCCATCTCACCTAAGGCATTGATCGCTAAGCCTAAAACAATCTCCTGATCTTCGATCGCGATCACCGAAATTTCTTGTTTTTGGGTATTCAGGGGTGAAGTTTGCCCTAAAAATTGCCCTAGATCTGCTACCCAAATGACTTGGCCCCTCAAATTAATGGTGCCTAACAGTAGGGGGGAAGCGTTAGGGATAGGAGTAATACGCTCAGGGGATTGTTGCATCACTTCACGGATGCTATTGGCTGGAAGGGGCTAACTCGTCTCCAGAGGGAATGAAAAATCGTAGATACAGCTCACCTTCAGGGCTTTGCAACTCCTGCATCCCAGAGGAAAATTGGGATTCGGAACTACTATCCATTAAAAAATCTGGGTTACCTACCATGGCGACAAGACCTCATCGTTAAAAAGTTGAGCAATATATCTAGGGTAAAACTGGATGTGGGATATGGTAGGAGCACTGCCTTAACTTTTCAGCGGAAATAGCGACCATGGAGGTATTGCTAAAATTCAGTAATTAACGGATGGAGCAACAAAAAACTATGTGGGGAATACATCATAAATCACAATAAATCACAACTAAATTAATTAAGTATTAACGGACTAAGTTAATTGTGATTCTGTATTCCTTAGGGTTAAGCAATCAGTAATTGTTTAACGGTGCCCACTAACTCGGCCGGTTGGAATGGTTTGGCAATATAGGCATCTGCTCCCTGTTTCATGCCCCAATAGCGATCAAACTCTTCCCCTTTCGATGAGCACATGACGACGGGAATATTTTTGGTTTTGGGATCGCTTTTAATGCGCCGGCAAACTTCATAACCATTCATTCTTGGCATAACGATATCTAGTACGACTAGATCCGGGACAAACCCTTTTTCTTCAATTAGCTCGATCGCTTCTTGTCCGTCAGCCGCCTGATTAACCTCCCACTTATGTTCTTTACCTTGTAGTAGGTCTACTATCATTTGCCTCTGGGAAGCACTATCTTCAACTACTAAAATGATGCTCATGTTGATTACAATTAGGGTTTTGATTAAAAATCAAAGTGACGGTATGCGGAAAAGGGTTTGGTGATGACTGGTGTATATATATTGAGAGTATGCGGGTGCTTACAACTTATAAAGTAACATACCCTAATTATGCTAGAAGTTTAGCACCAATTCAGAATAGAGAAAAATAATCTAGGTTAAAGTCAACCATAAACTAATGTTGAGGTAATGTTGAGGATTTTATCTTTAGGCTAACTACTAGGACAAAAAGCTTGCAATGTTTTCCCTACAAGGATTTAGACTAATAAGCTCACAAACCTTGTCTAGTAAGGCTTACAACCGATCTTATAATGTGTTTAAAAAGCCCCCCCTTGCCCCCCAGTCTGGGGGAAATTACCTAAATTTTAAGCAATAAAGTTCGCCAAATTGGGGGATTTAGGGGGCGACTCCACAACATTTGATACTTTTCAAACACGTTCTTAGCCTTCTGTTTTAATTTTTTTTCCGAGTAGTAAGATCTTTAGGTATAA
>JAAUPO010000347.1 GCA_012033095.1 Synechococcaceae cyanobacterium RL_1_2
GCGGGATCATGGCCACTCAGACGGGTTAAGCCGCGAATGGAACAATATTGTTCTAAGGAGCCGTAATTACCACTATTGCAACCATAGCCATCAAAATTAATGGACATTAACCCCAATTCCCCGGCGGCTCCATCTCGGCCGGTAAAAAGGTGACCATCCAAAACAATGGCCCCGCCAACCCCTGTACCGAGGGTTAATAGAATTAGATCCTTAACCCCTTTGCCAGCCCCTAACCACGCTTCCCCCATGCCCGCACAATTGGCATCGTTAGCCAAAATAGTTGGGAGGTTAGTGCGTTGTTCTAGCCATAGTCCGAGGGGAATCCCTTGCCAGCCATCCAGATTAATACACACCTTCGCAATTTTGCCCGATCGATCTACGGGGCCGGGAATCCCTAACCCGATCGCTTGGGCATTAGCCGAACTAGGTAATTGACGAATCCCCTTTATAATGGCTTCTAATACCAATGGGGGAGTAGATGGTTGGGGAGTGGGTACCGCGATCGTGCCTTGGCAAGTACCATCAACCAAATAAGCCCCCAGTTTGATGGTAGTCCCCCCTAAATCAATCCCAATTACACATTCCATTACGGTTTAAGCCCTCAACACAAATTCAATCAAGTTCAATCAACTTTAATTAACACAAATGTAATTAGTTTTAGTTCGTTTTTACAATAGCAATGACAAATTTAAGAGGCCATAAACTGATTGCCCAAACCCCATCATCTTCGATCCATCAGCCTTGGTATGACGGATATCAATGGGTAACCATTCATTTTTTGGCCAGCCGCCTATTTGCCTGGGGGATCTTGTTTCTGATTCCTTGGCTAACGGATTCCAGTAGCAGTGACTTACCCACTTTTGGGGGGCAATCAATCATTGGGATGGATTGCGGTATAGGAGTATCGTAGAAACTGGTTATCAGTTTGCCAATGACGGTCAAAAATATAACATTGCTTTTTTTCCGTTATTTCCCCTCATCCTCAAGGGATTAGTGGCCCTCGGCTTGCCCTTTGAATTGGCCGCATTTGTCCTAAACCATGGCTGTTTTTGGCTTGTGTTATTGCTGTTATTTCAATGGATGAAAACAGCTCAGCATATCAACGTGGCCCGATGGTCAGTGGTGATTATGGCTTGGTTTCCTACGTCTTTTTACTGTAGCGTCGCCTATACCGAACCTTTGTTTTTATTAACGACCCTCGCTGCATTGGTTAACTTCGATCGCGAACGGTATGGTTGGGCGGCCCTGTGGGGGGCTTTGGCTAGTGCCACTAGATTACCAGGGATTGTTTTAATTCCCACCTTCATAGTCGCAACCTTCTTACAAAAGCGATCGTGGCAAGGCTATGGAGCAGCGATCGCCAGTGGTTTGGGGGTCGTGGCTTACATCGTTTATTGCCAGATCACTTTCCACGAACCGTTAGCTTTTATCCTGGTGCAAAAAGCATGGGAAGAGCCCCCCCAATTCCTCTTCGATAATTGGGTAAATTTACTCATCAGACTTGTTGTGGGTTCCCCGAACTCTGCCCTAGGAGAAAAGGTTGATCCCATGCATAGCCTCGCCTTTACCACGATGGTGATCCTCGCCATCCTCCTATGGTGGAAGCAAAACTATGTCCTGAAATATGTACCGAAACAGTTGATCACCATGGCTGGCATCATGCTCTATGTCGGTCTATGGCTACTAGGAAACGATCGCTTAATCACCCTAACCATGATGGCAGGAAGTATGGTTTTACTAATTAAAACCCGCACACAATTAACTGGAGTGGCGTGGTTATATGGAGTGTTTAGCATCCTATTATTAATTATGACCGGCCGCACCACTTCCATTATCCGGCTCATTTATGGCATTGTCACCCTAGCCCCAGCCCTGGCTTTATCGGTACAGAAACGTCCCCGTTTGCGATATGCTATTACGGCTTTTAGCATTTTATTTTTTATTACCCTTGGTTTACGGTTTGGGCAGGGTTATTGGGTTGCTTAGCTTATTTACCCCAGGATGGTTTTGTTTTTTCCATCGAATACTGCCAAAATCTTGACCATGTTTGATCAGTTTTGACCATTATTTATCATTAATTAATTAGCTCCTATGTCCCGATCCCATCCCCCATCCCCAAGCGTGGAGCTATGCCATGGTGGACCATGGATTGTGGAATCAATGCCCCCGATGGTGGGATCACCGCTGATGTTATCCCTAATTATCCCCACCTACAATGAAGCCCGGAACATTGGGTTATTAATTAAGCGTTTAGTCTCAATGCTCGATCGCGTTCACCCGGGCCATTATGAATTAATTGTGGTGGATGATGATAGTAGGGATCTAACCTGGCAGGTTGCAGCCCAATACCAAAGCCAATATCCCCAATTGCGGGTCATCCGTCGTTGTCAGGAGCAGGGTTTATCCACTGCGGTGATTAGGGGATGGCAGGCCGCCCAGGGGGAATGGTTAGGGGTAATTGATGGGGATTTACAACATCCTCCAGAAATTTTGCTGAAGCTAATCGAAGCGATCGCAACAGGGGCTGATTTAGCTATGGCCAGTCGTCATCTCTCTGGCGGGGGAGTAAGTCAGTGGAGTTTTTCCCGGAGGTTTCTTTCCCGGGGTGCTCAATTATTAGGGTTAATGATTTTACCCCGCGTCGTCGGTCGGGTGTCTGACCCCATGAGCGGTTATTTTCTAGTCAGAAGAAATGCGATCGCAGCCCACCCCTTACAACCCATCGGTTACAAAATATTGATTGAAGTCTTAGGCCGGGGCCAGATTAACCACATTGTGGAAGTCCCCTATGTCTTCCAAGAGCGGGAAAAAGGGGAAAGTAAAGTCACCATGAGGGAGTATATTAACTACCTTCGTCATTTATTCAGGTTAAGAGGCTGTTGATGGTAGTGCTAAAGCTGTAAGGATATTTAGATATTTAGACCCAGGATAATTGATTATCAAAGAGTTTAATCCTCCTGATCCTTACTTGTATAGGACTACCGCTGTTGATAAATAGGAATTACTGTAAAAACGGCTGGGCCAGCCAAAAACTACAAATGGTTTTTGCATCCATTAAGCCTGAAGCGATCGCAGCCATAAACTCATCCCGATCCATTAACACCACCTCCATGTCTTCATCAGCTTCATGGGCGGTGGCTGGCAATTTCACTAAATCCTGGGCGAGGTAAGCATAAATATACTCATCGGAGTAGCCAGGACAAAGGGGAAACTTACCCAAATTCCGCCAAGATCCAGCCTCATAACCAGCCTCTTCCATTAATTCCCGTTTGATGGTGTCCCCAGGATCTTCATCGGGTTCAACCGTACCCGCCGGAAATTCCCACAGCCGGGTTTGTACCGCACAACGATATTGTTTCACTAATACAAATTTCCCTTCCTGGGTCACCGGCACCGCTAAGGCTCCCCCAGGATGACGAATGCATTCCCACTCTCCCACAAAACCATTGGGTAGGCGATAGGTATTGACTTCAAACCCAAATGCTCGGCCTTGGTAGGATAGTCGTTTCTTTAGGAGTTCGGGGGCTTCTAGATCGGCCATAACAAATTAACCTCAGATTGTCAGAAATAGTCCTTTGTAACGTAACTCGTAATATAACTTGGTTGCGATCGCAATAACCTTTTTTGGAGCGTTAGGGAAATCTAAAGCAATCTAAAAATAAAAGCTTAGGGGAAAAGTTTTAAGTTAACAGGACTTACGCCAAAATTTTGATTCTGTGCTGGGAACCATAATGTTTGGGGATAATCGTTCAAGCAAGTCCCCCAAATTTAGGGCATTTAGGGGGCTTATGCGTAAATCCTAGTTAAGTAAAAAGTCTTAGAGGGGGACAAGCTACCTCTATCGTGTATATAACAACGGTTTCAGCGATTAAATTATCAGAACAATAAAACGGCTTTTTCCACATAATGACTTCCGTATCAATGGCAAAATCATTGGAAAGGCTTATTTTTCGTG
>JAAUPO010000348.1 GCA_012033095.1 Synechococcaceae cyanobacterium RL_1_2
TTCGCTAGAGTGATTGTGGGGCAAGGGTTTAAGGTTTTTGTCCTGTAGTTAGTGATTTTTTAGAAATTTTTCCCCCAGCATTGGGGGCAGGGGGCTTTATAAATCAGCTTTTAAATCCTTAGGGATTCTAGCTTAGGAGTTGATTACACCGAGGCTAAGGTTTTATCTTCTGTTGCTTGGGCTTGGGGAGAGTCAGCTTCGGAAGGGGGCACCACTGCCAAAACTTGGATAAATAGATATGCCATTGCTCCAGAATTAACTTGCCTTTGGCACTACCGGTTTTCTCCACATGGGCCGTGATCAGTTCCTTGAGTTGTTGCTCTCCAGCGGGGGTAATGACCCGTTGAATACTGACAATTTCAGGGTTAACTTTTTCGGGGAAATTGCCGACTTCATCGAGGAAGTAAGCAAGACCCCCAGTCATCCCAGCACCGACGTTACGACCGACGGAGCCAAGGATTACCACTACCCCCCCAGTCATATATTCGCAACAGTGATCGCCAGTACCTTCTACCACCGCCTGGGCCATGGAGTTCCGTACGGCAAAACGTTCCCCGGCCCGGCCATTGGCATAGAGGGCCCCGCCGGTAGCACCATAGAGACAGGTATTGCCAATAATCACATTATCTGCGGCCTCAAAGGGACTATTGCTAGGGGGCACAATCACAATCTCTCCCCCATTCATGCCTTTACCGACATAATCATTGGATTCCCCGGTAATTTTGAGGTTCATACCTTTCAGGTTAAACACCCCAAAGCTTTGGCCCCCAGAACCAGTAAAGTGTAGATTTAATGCGCCGCCAAAACCTTCGTTGCCGTACTGTTTGGCGATCACCCCAGCAATGCGACCCCCCACCGAGCGATCGGTGTTAATGATCTTGAGTTCTTTGATGATGGAGCTTTGGTTCGCGATCGCGCTAGTGATGGATGGGTTTGCTAAAATTTCATCGTCCAATACTGGGCCATTGCTATGGACATCACCATGGTCAAGCCAACTGCGATCGGTTTTTGTATCGGGTAATTTAATCAAACAATCCAGCACTAGGCCTTTGGTTTTACTAACATTAATGTCAGTTCTAGGTAATAACAGATCAGCTCGACCGATCACATCCTTCAAACTGGTATAACCAAGGCGAGCTAGTAAGGAACGAATTTCTTCCGCGACAAAATAGAAGAAGTTCACCACGTCACCGGGTACCCCTTTGAATTTTTTGCGTAGTTTTTCCTGTTGGGTGGCGACACCGACTGGGCAGGAGTTGGTATGGCAAACCCTAGCCATAATACAACCCTCGGCAATCATCGCAATGGAGCCAAAACCAAACTCCTCGGCTCCCATCAGGGCTGCCATCATCACGTCCCAACCAGTTTTTAAACCACCATCGGCCCTCAGAATAACTCGATCGCGGAGTTGGTTGGTCATTAAGGTACGGTGTACTTCCGTTACCCCTAGTTCCCAAGGACAACCAGCGTGCTTAATGGAGCTAAGGGGAGAGGCCCCTGTACCCCCATCATGGCCGGAAATTTGGATAACATCCGCATTGGCCTTGGCCACACCCGCCGCGATCGTGCCAATGCCGATTTCTGCTACAAGTTTGACGGAAACCTCCGCTGCGGGGTTAATTTGGTGAAGATCGTAGATAAGTTGGGCTAAATCCTCAATGGAGTAAATATCATGGTGGGGTGGGGAGAAATAAGGGTAACACCGGGCTTTGACCGACGGAGGGTGGCGATATATTCACTAACTTTTTTGCCAGGTAGTTGGCCCCCTTCCCCTGGTTTTGCCCCCTGGGCCATTTTAATTTCGAGCTGTTGGCCACTCATTAAATATTCTGGCGTTACTCCAAAACGACCGGAGGCAATTTGTTTGATGGCGGAGTTGGGGGTATCTCCGTTTTTTAAGCCCTTCAGGTGGGGGAGAGTCGGGGAATTTCCGTCACTATCCACATCATGGAGGGTGCCATACCGGATCACGTCCTCACCCCCTTCCCCGGAGTTGGATTTTGCCCCTAGGCGGTTCATCGCGATCGCAAGGGTTTCGTGGGCTTCCCGGGATAATGCGCCCAGGGACATGCCCCCAGTGCAAAATCGTTTGACAATACTTTCTACCGACTCCACCTGATCGATGGTAATGGGTTCGCGATCGCTCTTGAAGTCCAATAGATCCCTTAGAGCCGTATTAGGACGGTTTTGGAGATAGTTTTTATACACTTCGTAGTGATCGTAATTCTCTTCCCGTACCGCTTTATGGAGGGATTTAGACATCTGGGGAGAGTTCATATGGTACTCCCCACTAGGTTTGAAGTTAACAAACCGTAGTTTTCTAATTTTTCCCATCAAACTCAGGGAAAGAACGGCCATGGAAGGCAATAATTTCTTGGGCTAATTCTTTGATGGATAGTCCCCCCACGCGGGAAGTAGTGCCTCGAAAGCATTTTTCTAACAAGTCAGGACCTAACCCGATCGCTTCAAAAATTTGGGCTCCATGGTAGGAAGCTAGTAAAGAAATACCCATTTTTGACAGGATTTTCAGTAAACCGGCCTCGATGGATTTACGGTAATTAATTTGGGCTTCCTCTAGGGACATGGAGGGTAGTTTGCCAAACTCCATTAACTTTTGCGTTTTTTCGCTATGCCACCATTGGCGCACCGTTTCTAGGGTTAGGTAGGGACAGATCGCCGATGCCCCATAACCCACTAAACAAGCAAAATGATGGGTGCTCCAACATTGGGCCGTATCCACCACGAGGGAAACATCCAAGCGCAAACTTTTTTGGATTAGGTGATGATGGACACTACCCACTGCTAGGAGGGGGGGAATGTAGGTATTGGTAGCATTCAAATTACCATCGGCCCTTTCCGTTAGCAGTAAAATTTCTGCCCCACCCTTAACGGCTGCTTCCGCTGCGGCACACAGGCGATCGATCGCAAGGGCCAAACCGTCTGGCCCATCTGCGACGGGGAAGAGGGTGGAAATAGACTGAACGTTAAGATCGGAATTTTTAATTTTAGTTAGTTCCCCATCGTTAATTACTGGGGAATTAATGGCTAATTGCCGAGCATCTTCGGCTTTAACGTTGAGAATATTTCCCCGTTTACCTAATTTCATGGCCAAAGACATCACTAAACTTTCCCGGAGGGGATCGATCGGTGGGTTGGTCACTTGGGCAAACCGCTGTTTAAAGTAGTCGTAAAGTAAGCGGGGTTTATCGGAAAGCACAGCCAGGGGAATATCATCCCCCATGCAGAAGGTGGGCTCTTTGCCATCGATGGCCATGGATTGAATAATCATTTCCACGTCTTCGGCATTGTAACCATAGGCGGTTTGGAGCTTGAGTACTTCGTCGGGGGTAAAACTTAATTCGGTACCAAAGGATTCATTACTGAGTTGCTGACCGTTGGTTTTGACCCAATCACCGTAGGGATGGGTTTGGGCAATCTGTTGTTTAATTTCCCAATTGGTGAGCATGGTTTGATTAACTAAATCCACCGCTACCATTTGGCCGGGCCCCAAGCGACCTTTTTCAACAATTTTGGCGGAATCCACGTGGACAACTCCTGCTTCGGAGGAGA
This sequence comes from Synechococcaceae cyanobacterium RL_1_2, assembly GCA_012033095.1. Lineage (GTDB taxonomy): Bacteria > Cyanobacteriota > Cyanobacteriia > Cyanobacteriales > JAAUPO01 > JAAUPO01. The sequence goes on from JAAUPO010000348.1 coordinate 3,571, forward strand.
CCAACACTAAACCATCATCGGTGACAGCATAACGGGCAGGCCGTAAACCGTTGCGATCGAGGCAAGCCGCCACAATTTTACCGTCACTAAAGGCTAGTAAAGCCGGGCCATCCCAGGGTTCCTGTAAGCCACTGTAAAAATCATAAAAATCAGTAATTTCGGGATGATCTTTTAGATCGGGCTGATTCCTATAGGCTTCTGGCACCAAGATCATGGCGGCTTCTAGGGGGGAGCGGCCTGCTCGTACCAATAACTCAAGCACGCTATCTAGGTTATAGGAGTCGCTATTGTCATTATTAACGATCGGGGTGAGGGCTTCTAACTGCTCTTGGCTCCAGTCCGCTAAACCAAGGTGTTGTTCCCGGGAGGCCATCCAG
>JAAUPO010000349.1 GCA_012033095.1 Synechococcaceae cyanobacterium RL_1_2
TAAAAAGACTATATCAGGACAGAATCGAAATTTTGGCGTAAGTCCTGTATGGTTTATCATCCCAAGACTGTTTTTGAGCATAGGCAGTAACATAGCAGTCCTAACTAAGTCATAACATGAAGATCCTTACTAAACTTGTCTTTCAATGTATTCAATTGCCACAAGCTATGTAGGATTCAGGGAAAACGCATACTCCCCTTTTTTCGCAATAAGCAAAGTTAAACAAGCTTTTATTGAGAATAAAAAATTTTAAAAAAATCACTGAAACTATTATTCTTTCGTTGAGTGAAAATTATAGTCAATTTAATTTAGTATGGGGTGGCTGTTCCTCTCAATGGAATGTTTTCAGATCTATTTGTTTCCCCTAATTATTTAAAAAGACTATAGTATGCGTTTGCCCTAGGGGCTTGTGTGTAAGTCCCATATCCAAAACTTTTCTCAATATCCAATCTCAATATCCAAAACTGAAACAGGAAACATTCTTTGATGACCTAGGGAGTGTCATCAATTAGCATTAAAACGTTGATCCTGAGCCAGGTTCAGCAAGTATAGTTTTAAGCTGAATCCTTAGCTAACAAGAGTTTCAGGTTTAATGATGACAGGCCCTAGCTAGTTGCTTGAGCAAATCAACAAGAAAAACCCCTAAATTCCAAGGGAATGTTAGGAGTTTATAGGTCAAAAATTTTAAGTTAAAGCTGAAATATGGCTTAAACCACGATCGCTAAACCACATTGATGGAATTAACCTTAACGATGATGTCATCAAAGTCATTGTCTCCACCCCTAGCAAGATCTTCAAACCCAAAAACGTTATCCCCCAATAGGCGCACATGATCCGTGCCATTATCTGCATTTAAACCAAGGGTCGCAACGTAGATATTTTCAAAGGTGGTGGTATTAACTCCCGCTAGGTTTGTATCTACTACTAAGAAGGGTAATAGTACCGCATTGGAGAGGTCGATCGCGCTGCTAACTTCCACAGTGGAATCTGCCATGGAGCCAGAAGCATTATTAGCTACATCACCGGAGAAGACCGCATTATTGACCACACTAGCTAAGTAAGTGGAGCGATCGCCGTTGAGGCCCGCTACTACTTGGCCGGTGAGGGGATCAATGATGCCCCCTTGACGGTTCGCCAGGTAAAAGCCTACTTGGTTATTAAATGCGGACTCCCGGTGGAGGGTGGCATCGATTTTGATGGTAAAGGGATTACCCGTGCCAGGATTCACTAAGCCCCCTAGACCAATGGCTTCGGCGGTATTACCCAGCAGAGTCAATTCTTCGGTGATGCCAGGTTGGGCCGTGGTGGAGGCCGTTACTTTTACTCCATTACCGGTTAGATCAAAACCTGTGCCATTGGGGACGGCGGTGAGGAAGCTTAGCTCTCCACTGCGGCTATCCCGTAGGGCAAAGTTATAGTCGGTGCTATTAAAATTGCGGGTGGCGGAGAAGTTAAAGGCAAAGCCCTGGGGGGTTCCTGCGGCGGTGCCTAGGGTGGACAGAATGGAGAAGGTGCCACTACCATCGATCGCGATCGCGACTAAATCTTGGGAAGCTGCCCGATCGGCGTTGTTGCTGATGGTAAAACTCAACAGTCCTCCCGTGATGATGGGTACTAAACTTCTGCCATTACCATCGGTGGAAATGTTGCCAACCTCAGGAATGACCATAGGAGCTGGCAACACGGAATCAGCCCGGAAGTTTAAATTTTGGATGCGATCGTCTAAGGCCGGATTGGTATCAACTTGGGCAAAGGGATTGGTGCGGAAGTTATCTAGGAGATATTCAGCAAAGGCATCCTGCTCCGTACCATCATCCGCAAAGGTGGCATCGCCGGTTTTGATACCGCTTTGTGTTAGATCTAAGCGATTAACCGTCGTTCCAGTGGGGAAAGGATAGCCGTCCCCTCCATCGGCCAGGAAGCCCAGGGTAACCACCCGGAATTGTTGGTTCGGATCGCCGACAATGGAGCCATTTCGTACTAATTCTGCAATCAAATTATTATTTTCATCAAAGATCCCCGCCGATAGGATTTGTTGCCCTTCCGCAAAGTCAGGGTCAAAGGAAAATTTCACCCCAGCTATTTGGGGGAAGCGACCGGACACCCCAGGTAAAGCGGCCACCCCGTATTCCAATACCGCCACTAATTGGGCTTTGGTTAAGGTCAAGAGGCTTAAACCATTGTTGAAGGCGAGGGCGGTGGCGATGTCGTTTTGGCTGATGCCCCCAGCAGGTTTAACCACATTGCCAGTACTATCTACCACTGGCCCGTTGGCTAGGCGTACTGCTTGGCTGCCCCCTGGCGGTACAATGGTTTCTCCGATCGAGGCACGAAGACCACCACCGTTTTTAATGGACACCACCACCGTAGGATCAAATTCCTTCGCATAGGCTAGGTTGGCATCGGCGGTGAGGTTACCGAGGTTAGTTTCTTGGGTACGTACTCCGTCGGTGGGTTCCCCGGAGCGGTTACCGTTCAAGAAGACGCTAGCTAAACCAAACACATTACCTTCCGTGCGAATAATTTCACCTTCGATCGCGTCCACAATGGCTTGAATTTCCGGATCCACTAGGCCACTAGCACCAAGGGCCGCCACCCCAGCTTCATCGGTAGCAAAAGCACCGGAAATCCCTGGGTCATAGCTATTAGGAATAATGTTACCCCCTGCATCGAAGTCAATTACTAAGCGACCAAGATATTTATAGCTACCGTCGGTATTAACTAGGGCGGTTTGGGTTCCCCCGGCATTGGTAAAGAACTGGGGATAGGTGCCTTGATTGGTGTCCCCAGCACGGACGCGATCGTTGGCATCGAAGAGGCGAGTATTGGAACCACCACCAACGATAATATCGACATTTTCTAGACGGGTAGCTAGGGCCTGCTCTACGGTAAGCTGCTGCATGTGGGCTAAAAGCACCACTTTATTCATTGTCGGATTGGCCGCTAAGAGGGTATCCACTTCCCCTTGAATGATGGCAGCGAGGGCATCTAATTCCGCTGGGGTGGGGGTGGAATTAAAGGAGGTTGGGTTAACGGTGACCCCCCCAGGGCTAGAAATCCGTGCCAAGGTTGGAGTCGTTGCCCCCACTACGCCAATGCTTTCCCCGTTGACGTTAATTACCGTGGAGGAGGTGATAGTTTTTGCCTGAGGAGCTTGACCACCATTAACAGCAAGGGGAGCCAGGTTGGCATCGGTAGAAAAGTCCAGGTTGGTGCTGAGGTAGGGAAAGTTGGCACCAGTGAAATCCTGACCGTCCAGAGCAGTTCCATTTAAGACGGAAAAGTTACCGGGGGCAGAGCCGTTAATTAAGGCTGCTAGTTCGGCCGTACCTTTGTCAAACTCATGGTTACCAAACGCGATCGCTTGAAACCCTAGCTCATTTTGAATTTGAATATCAGCAATGCCTGCTGAACCAAAGGCAACTTTGGAGGCATCATAAAATAGCCCTGGAATGATGGCATCCCCAGAGGAAAGAATGAGGGTATTGTCCGGCAGGCCATCGTTACCGATATCCTGAGCTTTGAGGGCATTCAACACCGCCGATAAACCGGTAATATCCGACAGGCTTCCCCCCCCATTGAGGGGTTCTTGATCGGCAACATGGAAAAGTTCTAGGGTAAAGTTGGCAGTAAGGGGTTCAGTAATATTGAACATAAAAATTTGTCCCCCCTGATCCGCTAAGCGATCGGCGACAAGGCCCCCAGATTCCCCCGCATGTTGCACTACCCCGATAAAAGTTTGTTGATCTAGGGGCAAATTGCCAATAATATTTTGGGCTCCAGTGCCAGCAATTTCCGATGGGCTATAGAACGAGCCATCAGCTTTTTTGGCAACGAAGGGGGTAACATTCCAGCTACCAGAAAATTCGGCACTAGTGGCCCGGGAAAAAGTCCCAGGAATTGCGGCGACCCAGCTAAGGCCCTAGGGTTATCGCTACCC
>JAAUPO010000350.1 GCA_012033095.1 Synechococcaceae cyanobacterium RL_1_2
CTAGGGTCTGTCATCATTAAACCTGAAACTATTCTTAGCTAAGGATTTCAGTTTAAAACTATACTTTCTGAACCTGGCTCAGGATCAACGTTTTAATGCTAATTGATGACACTCCCTAGTGAAAATTAAGCGATCGCGGTTGATATCCCTGAATAGTCTAGGGTAACCATTGGGGTTTAATGCCCATGAGGGGTAATTCCTGTAGTTCAGGTTCCACTTCCTTAGAGGAAGCATTAGGGGAAATAAGGACTAACCAAATTTGACTGCCAATGATGGTTTCTCCCGCATTAGTTCTCATTTTTCCCGCAGTATTAGTTTCAGGGGTACTAATAATGCGATCGAGGATTAGCCCTAAACCATCGGGGGAGATACTGAGTTTCGTATCCTGAAAATTCTCAAGCTCCAGTAATTTGATCACTTCTTGATCCGCAAGATTAACCTCCGCTAAAAACGGCTGCTCTAAATATTCCCCATTACTTACCCTTACCTCCGTAATAATGCAATAGAGTTTACTGCCCGTAGGCGTAAAATCACAACGGACAATGGAACCTGGGGTATTGAATAATTCCTGTTGCCCTCCTTGGTTATTCACCACTACAAGGGAAGTCGTATCACGGAGTTCTGGATTGTCTTGGTTAAAGTTAACCATCGCTGCTTTTCGGCCATCCTGGGAAAAATCCAGAATACGTCCAAATTTAGGTAAAAATTCGAGGGGTTCACTATCGGGCACCAGGGGTAATAACGCAATGCCCTGGCCCTGGGATACCGCTAAGTTATTACCATCGGGGGTAATTAAAAACTCCCCACCACTAGCATTTTCTAAGGATTCGATAATGCCATCGGCCGATAATAAAAATAAGCCAAAATCGCCAGGATCTTTACGGTTTAGTCTTTGGGCGACGATGCGTTTACCGTCGGGGGAGAGGCGAAAGCCCAAGTTTTGATACTCTTCATTGTCTAAAACTAAAGTCAAACTTTTGGCAGATTCATCAAGGTTATTTTCGTTCAATTCCACCGAATAAAGGCGATTTTCCGTTAGGCCCAACTCTCCGGTTTTAAATGCCGAAAATAATACTTTGTTCCCCCCAGGATAAAATTCAAAATCAGTAACGACTAGATCCGGGGTGGTAAGGATGGTTTTTTGTTGTTGGGTAAGGTTATGGAGAATTAACTGGCCATCTTCTTCCCCCACTCCAATATAGGCAAATCGGCGATCGGGGGTTTTAAAGGTGGTAGCCCATGGCTTCATGGTTTGGCCCAGATCCCCTTGGGAATAAAATTTTTCCTGAGCTCCCTCTAAACTAATGGTGTACTCTAGGCCATATACCGGGGGATTGTCTAAGGTATAGGATAACCGTCGTCCTGACCAACTAAATTTTCCTGGGAGGGGGGGATCGATCGTTAAATTTTTTCCACCACCCCGTTATCCATGGGGTTATCAAAGGTAATCACAAAACCCCGATCCTGACCAGTGACGGTTTTATTATCCCAACTAAATTCCTTTACTTCGGGCCGGGTATCAATCAAACATCTTTCGCTGGTACAGATATATTTGGCCCCCACCATTACCCCCATGACGCAACCAAGGGCAATCATTACCCTGCGGGTGTAGCGATCGATCGGAGTTAACTGCTCAGATTTGCTGATAAGCATAGAATACACAAGGAAGAACTCGTAACAGTTTAAAGATCATAATCCTGTTAACTACAATATACAAATAATGGACTGAATGACCTCGATCGCCGAAGTCCAATCCCCCAAGTCAAACTATTAACCTAAAAATTCACCAGCTCCTTGACCAATTACTCCCCCCCAGCCATGGGCACTTCATTGATGTAAGGGATGACTTCCCTATCAATTATGGTAGTCCTGCCATTAAGTGATAGAGTAAAACGCCATTAATTTAATAAATTTATTAAATTTAATATTGACAAAATATATCCTTTTTGGTAATTTGCCATAGCCCTATGTGGGAATATTTATGGCTTGATGGGTCAGAATAGGGATGGATCTAAGATTGCTAACAACCTGAAATAAGTACTAAAAATAATCAAAAAATAATCAAAATAATCACGAGCTTAAACCTCAAAGAAAATTAAACCTATTTGTGGCCATGGTTATCCCCAGAAATCCTATCCATTCCCAATGATTTGATTAACCTTAATTGAAATATAGTTAATGCTGCCTTTGCCTAGTTCAGTCCCTTCTCAATCGGAGTCCAATGACCTTTCCATGGTCATGAATCAGGCTATGGGAACATCTCCACCGGCAGAGGATTTAATCCAAGTCATTGAACAGATTAAGAAAGAACAGGATAAGATCCAAAATTTACTTAGTTCCCTCGGTTTTGCCCTGCGGAGTTTCCATAATTTAAATCAATTTTTAGAACTTATTCCTCTGATGGCGGCGCGGGTTGCCGATGGAGATGGGGGCGCATTAATCTTTATTAAGGACAGTGGTGAAATTAGATTAGAGCAGCTCCATTGTCAGAGTGGTCAATCCTGTCAACCCTTACGCCAGGCCCTAGAGGTCATTACCCGTAATCAGATGGCCCAGGGCTATCAACGGCAACAAGAGCAAAGACATCTCGATCGCTCTAGTTTATTCGAGGAAATTGATCTACAAATCAAAGATTTCTTAGGGGATGGGGTCAATGTGTTCCATTGTCAAATTTTGGTTAAAAATCAGCTTTACGGGCAGCTTTACGTATTTAGCCATGATCCTGATTATGCTTGGAATACCACCCGCAAAAAATTAGTACAGTTAATTGCGGATCAAACTGCTGTGGCGATCGCGAACCACCAACTCAACTCCGAATTAAGACAAAAAGTAAAGCAAGATCGAGAACTAAAGATTGCATCGGAAATTCAATCCCACTTACTACCCAAGGACTGCCCTAAGATTAAAGGAGCTAAACTCGCGGCCGGTTTTAAGACCGCTAATCAAGTCAGTGGCGATTATTACGACTTTATTCCCACTAGTTACGATAGGGGAGGAGACGGGGAACAAAACCATCAAAAATGGGGCATTGTCATTGGGGATGTAATGGGTAAAGGGGTGCCGGCGGGCTTAATTATGACCATGACCAGGGGCATGTTGAGGGCAGAGGTATTAAATGGCAATTCTCCGGCCCAGATTTTGCAGCATCTAAGTCGGGTGATGTACAAAGATTTGGAAAGCTCCAATCGATTTGTGACCCTATTTTATTCTGAGTATGATCCCCAAACCCGCATTTTGAAATACAGCAACGCAGCCCATAATCCCCCCCTATGGTGCGATCGCGCCAAGGTTGTTTAGAAAAATTGGATACGGATGGGATGTTAGTGGGAATTGAACCAGAAACGGTCTATGGCCATGGCCAAGCCCAGCTAGAGCCAGGGGATGTGGTGATTTACTATACCGATGGTTTTACGGATGCTGTCAACCAAGACGGCGATCGCTTTGACGAGGAAAATCTGTTAAAAGCTTTAGAGATAGCCTGCTCTACCCTCAGTGATCCTGAGGTCATCAAGGACTATATGTTTGCAAAGGTAGCTGAATTTGTAGGGGCCGAGGATCACAACGAAGACGATATTACTCTAGTTGTTTTAAAAGTACTTGGGGCCCATTAAAAGTTGAGGTAGTCCTATACAAGTAAGGATCAGAAAGATTAAACCCCTTGATAATCAATTGTCCTGGGTGTAAATATCCTTACAGCTTTAGCACTACCAAAGTTGAAAGTTTCAAGTAAGTAAGTAATATAGTCAATTTAATTTAGTATGGGGTGGCTGTTCCTCTCAATGGAATGTTTTCAGATCTATTTGTTTCCCCTAATTATTTAAAAAGACTATATCTGTTTAACCTTACAAAAGTGAAACTCCCCAACTAGGGTCTGTCATCATTTACCCCTAATGCTGGGGGAGAAATTTCTGAAAAATTATTAAAAATTTCCCCCAATTT
>JAAUPO010000351.1 GCA_012033095.1 Synechococcaceae cyanobacterium RL_1_2
CCACTTTTTGTCCTAGTAGTTAGAAAAAATCATCAAAATACCATCTGAATTAGCTAGATCTTTAGGTTCTCGGGATCAATTTTCTCCTCCCAAGAAAGTGATGGCAGGGGGACGGTGCCCACAATCTTGGTGCTAATCGTGCGAGGTCTGGGAAATTTATACTAAAATCTATAATTAGCTGTAAGTTATGACATTTTTATAATGAATAACGGATGGTGTTGTACTATTCCCATAAAACCACCATCTAGATCTAGCTGTTTAAATTAATCCCATTAATTTTTCTAAGGATCTGGTTGGACTTTGCCCTTAATCGCTCTCAATTGATGGAGATGGAGATGAACCCCAAAAACCCCTATGAACAATTAGGTATATCGGAAAATGCGACCTTTGAGGATATTCAAGAGGCAAAAGCGCAATTAACGGAACAGTATAAATACGACGATAAGGCTATGCAAGCGATCGAGGCGGCCTATGATTCGATCTTTATGGAACGGCTCCGGCTACGCCAAGAAGGACGGATCAAAGTACCCGATGGTATTCGGTTTGCGGAAAGTTTAAATGAAGAAGCCCGCAAAAAACAACAAAAAGTAGCCAGTAGCTTGCCTAAAGTTCCCGATAACTGGATGCAGAGCTTTGTGGATGATCCATCCCAACAGGAGTTATGGGTTATCGCTGGAGTGTTTGGGGTCTTAACCTTGATTGCTATTTTAGGCGGCCCCCAATTTTCTGCATTGATGATGGCAGGAGGTTTAATCGCTAGCATTTATTTCTTAACGAAAAAAGAAAATCGTTTTGGTCGTTCGTTATTGATTGCCCTGGGTACGTTTGCGATCGGGATTGCCCTTGGTTTAGGTTTTGCGAATTTAATTACGGTGGGCATCTCCGTTGACCAAATTAATGTGGTGGTGACATTGATTTTGCTGTGGCTAGTAAGTAGTTTTGTCCGTTAACATATCCACCATTGATGTCATTAATCGTCCGTCATTAAGGGCAAAGGAAGAGCTAAGATCTTCCTTTTTTTTGCTCTTTAGGTGCTTAAATTCCTAGTTTGTCGATAATGTTCTAATTAATTGTTACAAAATCTCAAAACAGCCCTCCCCCATTCTCTATAATTGATGCCGATGGATTTGAGTACTTAGGGCAATAAGGATGTTAGCTAGAGTTTGGAGTGCCGCGATCGTGGGAGTGGATGCGGTTAAAGTAGGGGTCGAAATTGATGTATCGGGGGGCTTGCCTAAAATTGTGGTGGTGGGTTTACCGGATACAGCGGTGCAGGAATCGAGGGAACGGGTCAAAGCGGCCCTTAAAAATGCGGGATTTGGCTTTCCCCTACGGAATATTGTGGTGAACTTGACCCCAGCGGATCTACGGAAAGAAGGGCCTTGTTTTGATCTACCCATTAGTGTGGGTATTCTCGCTGCATCGGAACAGATTTCTACAGAACTATTGGGGGATTATTTATTTTTAGGGGAGGTGTCCTTGGATGGTACGTTGCGGCCGGTGGCGGGGGTACTTCCGATCGCGGCGGTGGCCCCCCGGTTAGGCATTAAAGGTTTAGTGGTTCCTTTTGATAATGCCCAGGAAGCGGCGGTAGTCAAAGAGTTAGATGTATATGGTTTTAAAAGTTTAGAAGAGGTGGGCCAATTTTTAGATCATCCCGAAAAATTTACCCCCGTGGAATTTGATCACCAAGCAGAATTAGAGCGATCGCTACAATTAATTCCTGATTTGAAAGATGTAAAAGGCCAAAACCATGGCCGCAGGGCCTTAGAGATTGCCGCTGCGGGGGGCCATAACGTTATTTTTGTCGGGCCCCCTGGCAGTGGAAAACGATGTTGGCCCGCCGTTTACCTAGCATTTTGCCACCGTTGAGTTTTGATGAAGCCTTAGAGGTCTCCCAAATCCATTCCGTTGCTGGTTTACTCAAAAATCGAGGTTCCCTACTGCAACAACGGCCCTTTCGGAGCCCCCATCATTCCGCTAGTGGCCCGTCCTTGGTGGGGGGAGGGAGTTTTCCTCGGCCGGGGGAAATTTCCCTAGCCCATCGGGGGGTCTTATTTTTAGATGAGTTAACGGAATTTAAGCGAGATGTGTTGGAGTTCCTCCGTCAACCTTTAGAGGATGGCTTTGTGAGCATTTCCCGTACTCGGCAATCGGTGGTGTTTCCGGCCCAATTTACCTTAATTGCTAGTACTAATCCCTGTCCCTGCGGTTACTATGGCGACCCGATTCAACCTTGCACCTGTAGCCCCCGCCAACGGGAAAACTATTGGAGTAAATTATCCGGGCCCCTGATGGATCGTATTGATTTACAAGTTTTAGTTAGTCGTCTTAAACCGGAGGAAATGACCCAACAAGCCACTGGAGAAACCTCCGCCCCCATTCGGAAAAAAGTTACCCAAGCCCGTAACATTGCGATCGCTCGTTTTGCTGGGGATAAAAAAGTAGCTTGTAACGCCCAAATGCAGTCCAAACATTTACGGCAACATTGCGCCTTGGATAGTACCAGTAAAAATTTGTTAGAGGCGGCCATCCGTAAATTAGGTTTATCTGCCCGGGCCATGGATCGCATTTTAAAGGTAGCTCGCACGATCGCGGATTTAGCCGGGGATGAACAAATTCAAGCCCACCATTTAACCGAAGCCATTCAATACCGCACCATCGATCGTATGGCCTAGGAAGCCATGATGGTCAATGTGACAGGACTTACGCAAAAATTTCGATTCTGTCCTGGGAACCATGATGTTTGGAGAAGTTTGGAGACAATCGTTCGAGCAAGTCCCCCAAAGTTGGAGGATTTAGGGGGCTTATGCGTAAGTCCTATGTTATAGTCTTTTTGAATAACTACGGGAAATAAATAGAGATAAAAGCCCTGTATTGCAAGAAATAACAATCCCATACTAAATTAAATTAACCATAATGATTGTTCCAACAAAGAAAATCCCCTGTTGTTTAACCTCATCCTAGGTAAATCAAAACAGGGGATCGTTTTTCGATGCCAGGTAGGAAGGGAATTATCTCCCCTCCCTACACACACTATTAGCGTTTAACTAATTTTTCATTTTCACCTTACGTAAACGAATGGATTCGGGGGTTACTTCCACCAATTCATCGGGGCCGATATATTCAAGGGCCCGTTCTAAGGTCATTTCTATGGGGGTTTGAAGTTGAACTAATTCATCCCCACTAGCAGCGCGGTGGTTAGTGAGCTGTTTGGTTTTCACAATATTAAGCTCTAAATCTTGGGGTCGATTATTTTCCCCAATAATCATACCTTTATAAACCCTAGTACCGGGTTCAATAAAGAATACTCCGCGATCTTCCGCATTTTTCAGGGCATAGAAGGTAGCAACACCCTCTTCAAAGGCAATGAGCACACCATTGTTACGGGTTTCAAGTTCACCACAGAACGGACGATACTCAAAGAAACTATGGTTCATGATGCCAGCACCGCGAGTTAAGCGAATAAAGTCCCCTCGGAAACCAATCAGACCCCGAGCCGGAACCACAAATTCCAATTGGGTGCGGCTATTGCTGCCCCCTTGCATATCTTTCATTTCCCCTTTGCGTTGGCCTAGTCGCTCAATGCAACTACCCACGGATTCTTCGGGTACATCTAGTACTAGATACTCGTAGGGCTCATAGGGTTGGCCATTGACTTCGCGGAAAATCACTTGGGGTTGGGATACTTGAAACTCATAGCCTTCGCGACGCATGGTTTCGATCAAAATACCTAAATGGAGTTCCCCCCGACCGGATACTAAGAATTGCTCGGCGGAATCTCCATCTTCCACCCGTAGGGCGACGTTGGTTTCTAATTCCCGATCGAAGCGATCGCGTAATTGACGAGAAGTTACAAATTTACCTTCTTGTCCCGCAAAGGGAGAATTGTTAACGCTGAAGGTCATTTGTAAGGTAGGTTCATCCACGG
>JAAUPO010000352.1 GCA_012033095.1 Synechococcaceae cyanobacterium RL_1_2
AAGAAACGGCCTTCCACAAATTTTTGTACTAACACAGTCCACAGGGAACCCTGCCGGTTAAGGTGGCATCTTTACCGATCAACGCAAAAATAGGATCCGCAAAACTGATGAGGATCATCGCTAGGAAGCTTGTGCATAGTAGCGACCCATGGATAATCACCATCCTCAAATTGTAATCTTTGTTCACTAAAAAAGTTTTTAACGGAAAGATCACGAGGGTAATAAAAAAACTAAGCAGGGCCGTTTTAGAATTGGACAATACCACCAGGGCAAAGCAGAGAATGAATAGTAGCCATAGCCAAAATTTATGTTTTCTTGTGGTTAGGGCAAACAGTAGGAACAAACCAGAACCTGTGACCATAAAACGCCCTAATTGATTTTTATGGAAAAAGACCCCCCGCCACCCCTCAATGCCCTTCCAAGATAACTGAATCCCTTGATTGGGAATGAATAAACAAAAAATCCAACTTGCGATCGCTAAAATCCCAAAAGACCAAGCAAATAAGCGAACTTGTTCTTTGATGGAAAAACGAGCAGCAATAATTGCTCCTAATACCGTGGTACGAATCAAGGACTGAAATCCTTCAATGGTATTAGTCGGGTCAACACTCCAAATGAAAGAGCAGAAGACAATGGCCATGGAAATCAGCAATAGTTTATTGCGGGTCGAAGCATAAACTATTTTTTCACGATAGATAATCATGAAAATTAAAATAATGGCATAGTTAATTAATCGACCAAGGGCTTTATATTCCTCAAAAGGAACAACAAAGTCTTGTTCGATTGTGTCAATCACCTGTACATGCCACCAGGCATTAGCGTCATAGGTTAAGACGAGAAGCAATAGAGCCCACTCTATTTGTTTTAAAATTTTTAAATGAGTAGAATTAAGGACTTGCTTACTGGTCATGGTGAGGAGCTGTCAGATGTTTCCGTAATGACATGAAAGGGAAATTCTAGGGAAATGATGATTAGTTAATTTGCCTACAATCAACCATCTAATTTGATAAATATCATCATCTGTTTAGCACCACTAAGTAAATAAAAAAATTTGCAAATAGATTTGTAAATCTATGAATTTAGACCAAATCTGCCCAGTAGGATAAGGAAATTGTTGAAGCCATGAGAGGCTGTTTATAAAGTTAATTGAATTTGTGCATTTTGCCCCCTAAATACCCCAAATTTTGGGAACTTACTTGAACTGATTATCCCCAAATATCATGGTTTTCAGGACAGAATCAAAATTTTTGCGTAAGTCCTAAGGAAGTTACAGGACAAACTGATTTTGGATCATTCTTGTTACCGCGATCGCTGTATTCCTAGCATGGCATAAACTACAAGTAGCAAAGTAACAATAAAGTTAGTTAAACGTTGCTTATTTTTTTGATCTTTATGGTATTAACACCCTCTACAATGGCTAGCCTAGGTAGCTTAGCTCCAGATTTTAACTTAATTGATGTGGTTTCAGGGCAACCGATTACCCTCGATTCCTTTACCGATCGAAAAGGGTTGTTGGTGATGTTCATTTGTAACCATTGTCCCTTTGTGGTGCACATTAAAACACAGTTAGCCCAATTAGGCCAAGATTATATAGATCAAGGTTTAGGCATTGTGGCCATTAGTGCCAATGATATTAAGACCCATCCCGATGATAACCCTAGTCATTTAAAGGCAATGGCGGAGGAGTTCCAGTTTAATTTCCCGATGTGTTTTGATCCTACCCAGGAAGTGGCAAAAAGCTATACCGCCGCTTGTACCCCAGATTTTTTCTTGTTTGATCACCATCGTCGTTTAGTTTATCGCGGCCAATTGGACGATAGCCGGCCCAGTAATAATCTTCCTGTGACGGGGACGGATTTGAGGGCTGCGATCGATAATTTACTCGCAGGGAAGAAAATAGATCCAAACCAAAAACCGAGCATTGGTTGCAATATCAAATGGACTCCTGGCCAGGAGCCGCCCTATTTTGGTGTAGGAACAGTCTAATGTTATAGCGGGTAAATGGGTTTCATCATTGTCGAGAACAGCCTAAATCTTACTAAATCTTCTAACTACAGGACAAAAACCTTAAACCCTTGCCTCACAAGGACTCTAGTGAAGTCGGCTGTAATCCTCGCCGCGTAAAGCTTTCAGACCTATTTACAGTTTTTTAGCGCAACTTTTGTCCTAGTAGTTAGCTAAATCTTACTAAATCTTCTAAATACAGTAGGACTTACGCACAAGCCCATAAATCTCAATTGGGATTAGGGGCAAATGCACAAATTCAATTGACTTTATAAACAGCCTCTAAGGAATAGGAAATAGATTGTAAATTTATGCCAAGCAAGACTAGGAGTTAATCCCGATCGCGGAAATATTGGGTTAAAATCTCACCAATTTTGATGGCCGCTTGTCCATCCCCAAAAGGGTTAATGGCCCTAGCCATGGCAGTGTAAGCCCCTTCATTAGTAAGTAGGATTTTGGTTTGGGTAAAAATTTCCATTGGCTCCGTACCAATTAGTTTCGCTGTATTTGCCGCGATCGCTTCAGGCCGTTCGGTGGTTTCCCTTAGTACCAACACCGGTTTTCCCAAACTAGGAGCTTCCTCTTGCAGGCCACCGGAGTCAGTTAACAATAGATAACTTTTTTGAATAGCCCCCACCAGGGCTTCGTAATCTAACGGCTCCGTCAAAAATACCTGGGGATGATTCCCCAATGCTGCTTGAATGGGTTCCCTGACCGTGGGATTACGATGGAGGGGCAACAATAATTTAATGTCGGGAAATTCATCTAATATTTTTTGAACCCCTGGATAATGCCCTGCAACGGTGCACCCCAATTTTCCCGACGGTGAACCGTTGCCAAAATTACCTGGGATTGCTCCCAATCTAATCCCGCGATCGGGCAAGGGGGATTCTTTTCACTTACCTTTAAAAGGGCATCAATGACCGTATTACCCGTTAAATAGATCCGGCCTGTAACCCCTGACTTTTGCAGATTCGTTACCGCTAATTCCGTCGGGGCAAAATGGAACTGGGTTAATTGGGAAATTAAACGACGATTGACTTCCTCTGGAAAGGGATCATAAAGATTATCCGTACGTAACCCCGCTTCGACATGGCCTACGGGAATTTGTTGATAAAATGCTGCCAATGCCCCAGCAAAGGCGGTGGTGGTATCCCCTTGAATAATCACCAGCTTGGGTTGGAGTTCCTTTAAAATCTTCTCTAGACCTTCTAAACTCGATCGCGTAATATCCCCTAAAGTTTGCTGGGGTTTCATAATATCCAAATCGCGATCGGCCTTTAAATGAAACAAGTCCATCACCTGGGCCACCATTTCCCGATGTTGCCCCGTCAAAATCACTTTAGTTTCAAACTGTTCCAAACTTTGTAGATGTTGAATGACCGGAGCAAGTTTAATAGCTTCTGGGCGAGTACCCAGGATAATGGCAATGACGGGCTTACCCATGGAGTATTAAAATAAACGACTAAAATAATTTTGCTTAATAATTTTGCTTATTGTACTAGGGATTTGTTTACGAAACTCTAAGCCATGGCTAATTCATCCATCATTACCCTCACCGATCGCAATTTTAAAGAACTTCTGTTTCAGGATCCTAAACCGAACGTGGCGGTGGTGGACTTTTGGGCAGAATGGTGCAGCCCCTGCAAAGTAATGGGTTCGCTCCTAGAAAAATTAGTAGCACAAGAACCTGACATTTCTTTTTTCCAGTTAAATGTAGATGAGTACCCTGAAACAGCTAATGAATATCTCATCAGAACCTTACCAACCCTACTCATTTTTAAAAATGGAGAGTTAATGCAAACCTTCACCGGAGTTCTAGGGGAAGAGCAACTCAGAACTGAAATCGAGTTTTATTTATAATTTATAATCTATCGCCCTGAAAACATGCCCTAAAAATATATACTGAAAATAGTCATTTTCG